>JAPLTI010000347.1 GCA_026398285.1 Verrucomicrobiota bacterium | reverse complement strand
CACCTCTGGCTGGAATGCCGGGACGAAAACCACCTCTACTTCAAAGGCCTCATTCAGATCGCCGGCGCCTTTGTGCATTTGAAAAAACAACACGCCCGACCAGACCACCCGACCGATGGAAGACGACTCCATCCAGCTGCGAGGCTCTTCGCACTGGGAGTCAAAAATGTTTCGCCATTCGGCCCGATGCACATGGGCCTTCACATCGAGGCCGTTTGCGAACTCTGCTCGGAGTGGAGAGAAAAAATCTTGGCTTCGGAATTCCGTATCAACCCTTGGCATCCGGGTGCAGGCCCCCGCCTGGACCTTCAAAAAAGGGAGGCATGAGCTTGACGGCGGCGCGCTTTGCCGTTTCATAAAGCAGAAATTCCATGAAGAAACCGACTCTCCACTTTTTACTGACCGCCGTCGCGGCGACTGCAATCCTTAGCCTCACCGGATGCGAAACAATAAAAACCGCCTCCCACTCGCACTCCTTCAAATTCGACCCACCGGACAAGACCCCTAAGAATCCATCGGCTGTGAAGGTAAAAATCAGCACCGGCGCGCAGCGTTTGTATGTGGTCGAGGGAAATGAAGTCCTCATCGCCACACCTGTGACAGTCGGCAAATCGGCAAGCCCAACGCCACAGGGTGATTTCAAGATATACTCTAAGCAAGCCCACCGCCGTCGCGTGAGCCAACCCGATGCAGGATATCCGATGACCTACTGGATGGAATTCAAGCCAGCCTACGGCATCCACTGGGGATTCATGAAGCCTTCACCTGCGACCCTCGGTTGCGTGCGTATGCCGCTCATCGCAGCCAAAGAAGTCTTCGCAATCGTTCCAAAGGGCGCTCCTTTGAATATTGCCAAGAGCCAGCCTTGGGATGAGACGATCGGCAAAAATCTTCCTGTGCTGGATGACGGCCCGCTCCCGAATCCCCCAAAATCCTACCTCCACAGCCCGCAGGTCTTTCACGATGCCGCCAAGGGCAAGATGTGGAATTTCTAACGCGCAAGTTCCTGTAGCAGCGCCTTGTTCAGCCGAATGCCGACCGCATTACAACGAGGCCTGCAGAATCGTGAGTTCGTTCCCTTCGAACTCCATCATGATCACATCAATCGGCAGGATAATCTCGGGCGAGACCTGCACGAAGTTTGCCGGATGGACATCAAACATCGCAAAACGGCCCATGAGGTAGGATTGTGATTTGTAGTAGCCCATGGGAGCGATGTTAAATTTCCGGAAGCCAAACTCCTCGCGAAGGTATTTTTGTAGGAAGTCCAGCGCCGGAGCCTCGCCCTGCACATCCGGCTGAGTAGAGATCATTCTGGCCCCCGGCGTTTGAATTTGAATTCCCTCGAGCCGGATATCATCTCCCCAAAAGTTGTTCTGGAGCCTGAGCCGCTTGAGATATTGCAAAGGAGTGGCAGGAAGAAGAAGCGGGGAACCATCGGCAAAATCAACAATCAGTCCGCAGCCATCCGGCTTGGTGAATTTGCGCCACCGGCGCTCCGACGACAGAAAAGTCAAATCGTGCTCCCGGCCTCCAACTCGCTCAGGCTTTAAGTGCGCGGGGATGGAGAGACCTTGGCTTTCGGCCCATCGGAAAAGCGCGCGCCACTCGAAACCTGCACGCTCGCCATCCGGGATGCGGTCATTGCCCGCTCCATCTGCGCATAGGCCTCGCTCGATGGCCTCGATGGCTGATCCAAGCGCACTTGGCTGAGATGCTGGATTTTTGGACTCGTCACTAACCATTTCTGATCCGCTTTAAGATGGGGTATTGCAAACAAAATCTCAACGACTGCATGACCTGCAAGCGCCTCAAAAGTTCTGCTTCCAGTTTCAGATGCCGCCCTGAAAGAGATCAGGCGCGCGCAAGTTCCTGTAGC
>JAPLTI010000136.1 GCA_026398285.1 Verrucomicrobiota bacterium | reverse complement strand
CAAAATGAAAATTCTCATCACCGGCGGAAGCGGCTTCATCGGCAGTCATGTCGTGGAGCATTATCAGGACATCGCGGAGGTGGTTGTTTTGGACAACCTGCGCAGCGGACACCGCAAGAACCTCGACGGTCTTAAGTGCCGGTTCGTGGAGGGATCCATCATGGACAAGCCGCTCCTCGAAGAAGTCATGCAGGGAGTGGATTACATATTCCACCTCTCTGCCCTCATCAGTGTGCCAGAATCCATGCAGCGCCCGGATGAAACAGTGGAACTCAATGTGCGCGGGCTTCTCAATGTCCTCGAGGCGGGCCGCAAGCATGGGGTGAAGAAGCTCTGCTTTGCCAGTTCCGCTGCCGTGTATGGCGAAAATCCCATCCAGCCCAAGGTGGAAAGCATGACGCCAGATCCCCGCAGTCCCTATGCGATCACTAAGCTCGACGGGGAATACTACTGCTCCCTCTATGCCCGCGAAGGCTGGCTGCAGACGGCGTGCATGCGTTTCTTCAATGTCTTCGGTCCTCGCCAGGATCCGCGCAGCGCGTATGCCGCCGCCGTGCCGATCTTCCTCCACCGCGCCCTCGCAGGAGAACCCATCACGGTCTATGGTGATGGCGGCCAGACGAGGGATTTCATTTTTGTGAAGGACATCGTGGGAGCACTCGCCTTTGCGGCTGAAACCCCACACGCAACAGGCGTCTTCAACGCTGGCTACGGCAAATCGATTACCATCCTAGAACTCGTTCAAGAAATCCTCCGCCTCACCGGCTCCAAATCGGAAATCCGCTTCGAACCAGTTCGAGCGGGAGATATTCGCCATTCCACATCAGATCCATCGAAGCTGATGGCCGCTGGATGGAAGCCCCGCTTCGATGTCCCAGCCGGTCTGCAGGCTTGTCAGGAATACAAATAAGTCGCTCGGAATTTTGTCATCGAACAAGCAAGGCATTCTGATAACCGAAAAACCATGACATCCCTAAACGCTCTCCTGATCGGCATGCCAAACTACTTGCCGCAGGCCTACCCCGAGGCTCTGCGTTCGGAAATTTGCACCAAGGTTCGCCTTTTTCCTGATGCCATCAACGGAGCTGATTGGAAGAACCACACTACGGCCCTGGCGGAAGCGGATGTGCTTTTTGCGACTTGGGGAATGCCAAAGCTCGATGCGGAATTCCTCGCCGCCGCACCGCGATTGAAAGCGGTCTTTTACGCGGCTGGTTCGGTCAAAGGCTTTGCAACTCCTGAGTCCTACAAGCGTGGAATCCTGATTTCAAGCGCCTGGCAGGCGAATGCCATTCCCGTGGCCGAGTATTCCCACGCCACGATTCTTCTGGGTCTGACGGGGTTCTGGTCCAGCCAACGCCTAGCCCGGGCAGGTAAATTCAGTCATCAACATTCCCCTGTAGCGGGCGCATTCCACTCGAATGTCGGCCTCGTCTCCCTCGGAGCGATCGGACGCCTAGTGGCCGGTCATTTGGCAAAACATGAGATCAACATCCTAGCCTACGATCCCTTTGCCACCCCTGCAGCCGCAGCCTCGCTCGGGGTCACTCTGGTTTCCCTCGAGGAGCTTTTTGCCAAGAGCCATGTGGTAAGCCTCCACACGCCTTGGCTGCCGGAAACCGAAAAAATGATCAACGGCCCGCTCCTCCGCTCGATGCCCCAAGGCGCTACCCTCATCAACACCTCGCGCGGCGCAGTCATCGATGAAGCCGACCTCTGCGCGGTGCTTGCCGAGCGCTCGGACATCACTGCGATTATGGATGTGACCCACCCCGAGCCACCGCTGCCGGACTCGCCATTGCGGACCTTGGAAAATGTCATCCTCACCCCGCACATCGCGGGCAGCCTTGGCGGTGAAATCGCTCGCATGGGCTATTGGATGAAAGACGAGCTGGACCTCTATCTGGGCGGCAAACCGCTTCAACACGGAGTGACCGAGGACATGCTTGCCCGAATGGCCTGACACACTTTTTATGCTTCCCGGCCTCGTCTCCATCACCTTCCGTCAACTCACGCCTCAGCAAATCGTCGAGCTGTGCGTTAAGAACCAACTTCAAGTCATCGAGTGGGGCGGCGATGTGCATGTGCCGCATGGCGAGATTGATACGGCCATGCAAGTCGGCCGGTTGACGCGCGAGCATGGGCTGGATGTCGCGGCCTATGGTTCCTACTACCGTCTTGCGGCGAGTCCTGCCGATGGATTGCAATTCTCAGCTGTGCTGGCGTCCGCCGTGGCGTTGGAGACCCAGGCGATCCGTATTTGGGCGGGCAACCGTGGTTCGGCGGATGCCGATTCCGCCTGGCGGAACGAAGTCATTCAAGATGCCTTGCGCTGCGCAGATCTTGCCGGCGAAAAAGGCATCACCCTTTGCTACGAATTCCATGGCGGCACGCTCACCGACACGCTGGAATCCACCAGCGAGCTTCTCGCGGCCACAGAGCATCCCTTCATCAAAACCCTCTGGCAGCCGCCGCACGGACGTCCACTGGAGGAATGCCTCAGCGGACTGCGAACTCTGGCACCGAGACTTCATAACATCCATGGATTCCATTGGTGGCCGGATCCCTCGCACCGCCTGCCATTGCGAACAGGTAAGGATCGCTGGGCCGCCTATGTCTCGGAACTTCGCACCCTCGGCCTGAGTCCAAATATCCTTCTTGAATTTGTCGTCGGCGACTCCCCCGAGGCACTGACCGACGATGCGTTGTTTCTCAACGAAATCCTGCGCGAACAAGGGTAGCTACTCGTGGGCCTCTTGCAGGCGGTGGACTTGGAGAAGTGTTATGAGGTTCAGCAGAAAAAGCGCAGCGAAGTAGATGCTATGGCGTTTCCAGTGGAGGGCGCCTGTGACGACTTCATAGGTGCCGATGAAGTCGAGCGAAATGCCCCAGACGACCGGTGCAGCGCCGAGGCCGAGGCTGCTGATGACTGTGAAGAGGGCGAAGAAGTGATTGCGCCCCATCTGTGGCATGGTTGCGAAGATGATTCTTGCGTTGGCTACATTGAAAGCGGCTCCGGCAACGCCACAGATGAAATTCAAAAGACAAATGACATGCCATTTGCAGGGTATGATGCCGGCGGCAACTAAGAACCAACCGGCTATGGCTCCACCAAAAAGAATGAGCGCCGCCGCAAGCACGGGCTTACCACCCAGACGCTCCAGCATTTTTCCGAGAAACGGCAGGCTCGCGAGCGCCCCGATGAAGGAAACACCAGTAAGATAAAGGACCTTGGAGACACTGAATTCCGGACACTCGTGTAAATACTCCACCGTGAAAACTCCCAAACTTCCGACCACGATGACGAAGGACAAGTTGAAGAGCAGAAGAGAAAAAAACGGCGGGTAAAAAAGAATCTGCTTCCAAGGCACAGGCTCGGAGGATTTCCGCATCTGCTCGCTGCCACACACATCAGGGATTCGCTTGATGAAAAAAAGCGCTGCGGTGCCAGACAAGGCGCTCACCAGAAAGACGATCGAGTATTCCATGGAGTCCACGCTGCCGGACATGAGCAGCGCCGAACAGAGAAGCGCCATCAGCGAGCCGCCAAACATGAAAATCTGATCACGGGACAAGAAAACAGCCTTCTCCTCTTCGGGTATGAGAGCGGCGATCCATGGCATCCAAGCGGTGGAGGCTATGCCTCGCAGAAAATTGAAAACGAAGAGCGACGCAACCAAGAGAACGATTTTTGCGACTTCATTGAGAAACAGAAGCACTGGCACAGCAGCCACAATAAAAATGAAAATAGTCCTCAGTCCCCAACCCATTAAAACGAAACGCTTGTAGCCGTAAACCGGCAGCCACTTGGCGGCTGGCAACTGGAGCACTGTCATGAGAGGGGTGAATGCGGCGAGAATACCAACCACACTGGATGTGGCCCCGATGCTCTTTGCATAAAGAATCATAGGTGCCCCCAGAATGATCTGAAAAGACAGAGCGTTCAGGAGTGAGAACCAGTGGATACTGTAGAATCCCGAAGAGGTCTGCTGTTTCAAAGTGCGTGTGACGGCGCTTGCATGCACCGTCGGAATGGCGTCAGCAAATGCCTACTTGGGGAGCGCAGGCTGTGACTCAGCGCCAGCGGCCTGGGTTGGCAAAACATAGGGCGCTCCTGGCCGATAGATCGGGGCATCGGTCTTCGGTGGCTGGATGAGACTGCGCTGGATGTAGACAGGGTTTGGCGCGGCAGTGAGATTGTAGCTTCCCTTGCCGTCAGGCATCATGGGCGTTCCCCAGCGTGTGCGGCAGACGACCTCTTGGGCTTTGACGGGCGTTCCGTTGAGTGTGTGGTTCTTCATCTCAGGCAACTCAGGCGCAGTGAATGTGCTGATGATGGAACCGCCGGCGATTAGCAGAGGGATCATGGTGAGAGGACGATAAGGCCATTCTGCAGCGAAATGCAATGTCGTCGCTTGAGGCCCGTGAAGTTTTCTTCGTGATCCGGCGACGATATTTTGAGTTTCTTAAAAAATGAACGCCATCCTTGTTTCAGGCCTGCTCCCGTTTGCTCTTGCCTCCAGCCCGCCGGAGGGCTGGATGAATGCCGCATTGCGCTTGGCCTCCCTACTCGGTGGCATCTGGCTACTCTGGGCGGCGATTGCTGCGGCTGTGGGAGTCATGCTTGTGCCAAGGCCGACATCGAGCCTGCTGACGAGGTGGCTTTCGAAGGGCATGTATATCTTTTTCCACGCCTGCGCTTCACGGATGAGGAACTACGAGATGCTCGACAGGTTCCTCGCTGTGCAAGGACCCTCAACCGTTTTGTTTTTTCTGGCAGTCTTTCTCGGGATTTTTGTGGCTGCCTTTGCATTCATTTTCTATGGCATCACCGGCCTTGCTTTCTCCCAAGCCCTGAGTCAGGCAGGCTCAGGACTCACGGCACTGGGCATCACGGAATCACTCGGCCCCTGGGGACTCGCGGTGGTGTTTGTAGCAGCATTCATGGGCAGCACGGTGATCTGCGTATTCATCGGCTACCTGCTGACCCTCTACTCGGCCTACACGGCGAGAGAGACCACCATGAGCGAACTCGCACTGCTCTGCGGCGAGCCTTCCTGGGGCCCCGAGTTTCTTGTCCGTCTCAAACTCATCCAGGGATCAGTTGACGCAACATCCAGCGAAAAACTGATCAGCTGGATGTGCAGCCTGCGCGTTACGCATTACATTTATTCGATCCTGAATCATTTCCGTTCACCAATTCCAAACCGACATTGGGTAATTACACTTCTGAGCGTTCTGGATGCCGCCGCGATACGTCTCGCGGCGACGCGCGAGGAACCGGACCTGAAGCTTGTGCGACTGATTGCCGAGGGGGCGGACACTCTCCACATGCTCCGACTCAGCGAGCTTGCCCGCACGAATGCCCGAATTGACGGCCAGGGCATGAGCACTTGGCGTATCGAATCCGCAATCCTCCACCACCAGGCGGAGTCTGACGAATCGGCTCAGGATCCAGGCATCACTCGCAGCGAGTGGGACTGGGCGATGGGATTCCTCATCGAGAACGGAATTACCCTGCGGGACGACTGCGAGGCATCATGGAAGATTTTCTGCCGGCTCAGGTCGCACTACTACGAGCCTGCCTACTTCCTCGCGGAGACGCTCTTTGCTGTTCACGCACCGTGGTCAGGCCCTCGAAGCTTGAAAGCTGCCTCCGGCTCGACAAATCTCTGGCCGCAATTGGCCGGGCAGAGGCGGCTCACGAATCCCGTCCCCTGATGTAGAGTCAGTTTTTCGAGCGGGTCAGCACGAATGTTTCCTGATCCCTCGTGCTGAACGGCACGGCATCCGAGTAGAAGCCGACAAGGGCGTTCCCCTTCTTCTTCAAAACCGCAGAGTAGTAGGCCCAGCCATTTTCGGACATGACCATATAGACATCCTCGCCCTTCACATGGCCCTCGACGGTGTAGAGACCGATTGTTCCAGTGATGCGGCTGCCGTTTTGCTGGAATTTCGCCTCGCCCCAGCCTTCGTCGTCAGGCGTCCAGTTCCCTGCGACGCGCATGTGCCCTGAGGAGGAATTGGCGGCGAGCCAGGCTTGGGCGGCGGCATTGTTTTTGGCGTAGCGCTCCTTGGTATTGCAACCGACGAGACCAATCGAGAGCACGAGAGAGGTGAGGCAGAGGAACTTCAACATGGGGTTTATATCCGCCCTGTTTTGCCCGAGGACAAGTGGAATGATGTAAATTCCCGCGATTTTTGACGGGCGGGTTGCGCCAATGCGATTCCTCGGGTTTAAATACGCGCCTTCATCATGATTGAACGCTACTCACTGCCCGGCATGAGGTCCGTCTGGACCGAACAGCGCAAACTCGAAATCTGGCTCGAAATTGAAACCCTCGCCTGCGAGGCCATGGCCGAACTTGGCACGATCCCCAAGGAGGACGCCGCTACGATCCGCGCCAAGGGCGCCTTCGACATCAATGCGGTCCGCGAAATCGAAAAACGCACGAACCACGATGTCATCGCCTTTATCGAAGATGTCGCCTCCCGCGTGGGTCCGGCGGCCCGCTGGATTCACCAGGGTCTGACCTCCTCCGACCTGCTCGACACCACCCTCGCCGTGCAGATGCTCGAGTCCTGCGACATTTTGGAAAAAGACCTTCTCGCCCTGCGCGAAGCCGTGGCAGTCCGTGCCAACGAATTCAAGTTCACTCCCATGATCGGCCGCAGCCACGGCATCCATGCGGAACCAATCAGCTTCGGCCTCAAGATGGCACTCATGTATGATGAGTTCACCCGCAGCCTCGAGCGCCTGCGCGAAATGCGTGAGCGCATCCGAGTCGGAAAAATCAGCGGAGCTGTGGGAACCCACGCGCACCTTGATCCCGAGGTCGAGCGGATCGTTTGCGAGCGCCTGAATCTTAAGCCCGCCGCCCTTTCAACCCAGATCTTGCAGCGCGACCGCCATGCTGAGTTCATGACCAATCTCGCACTCATCGCTTCCAGCATCGATCGCTGGGCGACGGAATTCCGCCACCTGCAACGCACCGAGGTGCTCGAGGTGGAGGAGTATTTCAGCGAGGGACAGAAAGGCAGCAGCGCCATGCCGCACAAGCGCAATCCCATCACCGGCGAACGCCTGAGCGGACTTGCCCGTGTCATTCGCGGAAATGCCATGGCCGCCCTTGAAAATGTCGCCCTCTGGCATGAGCGCGACATCAGCCACAGCTCGGTCGAGCGGATCATCCTGCCGGACAGCTGCACGCTTTTGGACTACATGCTCGTGACGCTCACCAAGCTGGTTTCCAAACTCATTGTCTATCCTGAAAACATGCGTCGCAACATGGAGCTCACCGGCGGCCTCTACGCCAGCCAGTCCGCGCTCCTCATGCTCACCGAAAAAGGCATGGAGCGCAAAGACGCCTACGAAGCCGTTCAGCGCGCCGCGATGAAGACATGGAAGGACAAGGGCGGACTCGCCAAGAACCTCGCCGAAGAGCCAACCGTCTCGGCTCACCTCTCCGCCGAAGAAATCGAAGACGCCTGCGCGCCCGACCGCCACTTCCGCCATGTCGAAGCCAAGTTCCGAGCCGTTGGAATTGTTTGACCACTCAGCAACCCGGGCCTCCACAAGGGTCCGGGAACTGCGGGAACAGATCGAGCGCCACAACCGCCTCTACTACGAGCATGCGGCGCCGGAGATTTCGGATTACGAGTTCGACGCCCTTCTGCGCGAACTCGCCGAACTCGAGAACGCCCATCCCGAACTCGCCAGCGAGGACTCCCCCACCCGCCGGGTCGGGGGAAAGCCACTCGAGGAATTTTCTTCGGCCGCGCACATCGTGCCGATGCAGAGCCTCGACAACACCTACTCGCCAGAGGAACTCCGCGAGTTTGTAACCCGCATCCGCAAGCTCGCCGAGGAGAGATCGATCCACTTCACCATCGAGCCAAAGGTCGATGGCGTCGCTATTTCCCTCCTCTATGAAAACGGCCGCCTCGTTCGCGCCGCCACACGGGGAGATGGAGTCACAGGGGATGATGTCACTCAAAATGTCCTCACAATTTCCAATATTCCGCACAGGCTCCGTGGCGAGGCTCCCTCGCAGATCGAGATTCGTGGAGAGGTTTACTTGCCCAAAGCCATCTTCGCCCGCCTGAACGCCGAACGCGACGAAGAGGGCCTACCACCTTTTGCCAATCCGAGAAATGCGGCGGCCGGGTCCATCAAACAACTCGACCCTGCCGTCACAGCATCCCGGAAGCTGGCTGCCGTTTTCTACGGGACGGGCGTCTGGACTGGCGACCAACCCGCCATAGGCCGCGAGATGTTTGCCACGCTTCAGAAATGGGGCCTCCCGATTTCAGAACGGATCCTCGAAGGCTCGGACGAGGATTCCGTGAACGCAGCCGTGCAAGAAATGGGAGAACTGCGGCATGATTTTGCCTACGAGACCGACGGAGCGGTTGTAAAACTGGATAGCCTTGCCATGCGCCGAGAATTCGGGTCCACCGCCAAGGCACCCCGTTGGGCGATTGCTTACAAATACGAGCCTGAGCGCGCCGAAACCAAGCTCCTCGATATCACCATTCAAGTCGGCCGCACCGGAACCCTCACCCCCGTTGCGGAGCTCCAGCCCGTCTTCGTCTCGGGCAGCACAGTCTCCCGCGCGACCCTCCACAATGAAGAGGAAATTCAGCGAAAGGACATCCGCATCGGCGACACCGTTCTCATCGAGAAAGCCGGCGAGGTCATCCCGGCGGTCGTTGAAGTCAAAAAAGAACTCCGCAATGGCTCAGAGAGGGCCTTCGAAATGCCACAGCACTGCCCCTCCTGCGGAGCACCTGTTTCAAAAGATGGTGTCGCTTGGAAATGCACCAGCCACACATGCGGGGCGCAAGTGCGCCGCCGCATCGAGCACTTTGCCTCCAAACAGGCGATGGACATCGAAGGCCTCGGCGAGGCGCTTGTCGCCCAACTCGTCGAGGCGGGACTTCTCAATGGAATCTCCGACATCTACCGACTCGATCGCAAATCCCTGCTGAATCTGGAGCGCATGGGCGAGAAGAGCGCGACCAACCTCCTTGCCGCGATCGCGGAAAGCCGTTCCAAACCCCTCTGGAGGCTCCTACACGGCCTGGGCATCCCACACATTGGTGTCACCTCCGCGCGCGATCTCGCAAACCGCTTCCATACCCTCGACGCCTTGGCATCGGCGACAGAGGAAACCCTGCTCGGCATCCACTCGATCGGTGAGATCATGGCAACGGCCATCCACACATGGTTCCAGAATCAGGAAAACCGCGCCTTGCTGGAATCCCTACGAACCGCAGGCCTCAACTTTGGCGAGGCCGACACCACCGCCGCGCCCACCGATCAACGCCTCCAAGACACCATTTGGGTTCTTACAGGCACCCTCTCCATATCTCGGGAGGAAGCCTCGGAAATGATCCGTCGCCTCGGCGGGAAAGTCACTGGCAGCGTCAGCAAAAAGACCACGCACCTCTTGGCAGGAGATGACGCCGGCAGCAAACTCGACAAGGCCCGCGAACTCGGGGTCCCGGTGCTGGACGACGCCGCATTCAGGGAACTCTGCGGGTAGAAAATGACCGCATCGCCGAACCTGCTCCACCTTATCCTCCCGGTCTTTCTGGTCATCGCGTCCGGCTACGCGCTGCGCCGCGCGGGCATTTTCACCGAGGAGGGCGACCGCTCTTTGCTCGGCTTGCTGGTGAACCTCTTAGTCCCCTGCCTCGCGCTGGATGTCATCATTGGCAATGAGGCTCTGGAGCGACCGGCGAACTGGATTTTTCCGCCGTTGCTTGGATTTCTTGTGCCCGCTCTGGGTTATCTGGTCTGTCT
>JAPLTI010000254.1 GCA_026398285.1 Verrucomicrobiota bacterium | reverse complement strand
ATTACGCAGAGAGGAAAAACCATTGCCCGACTCATCCCTGAACAGGATCACGCCTCTCAAAGTGTGGACTGGTCCCAAAGCCCTGCCGTGAAGAGAGACCGATCCGGGGCTCATCGGCTGACGGTTGCGGAATCCCTCGATCTCATCCACGAGGCTGGCGGAAAATGGTAATCTGTGCGGACACCAGCTTCTTGTTCTCGCTCTACGGGAATGATGGCAATACGCCGCGTGCGGTGGCATGGATGCAGACCTGCCGCACCGCCCTGACCCTCAGCACACTGAACGAGTATGAACTGGGAAACGCGCTTCGATTTGCAGAGTTCCGGAAGGGGATTGGCCCCAGAGAAGCAGCTCTCTTTTGGGCGCAATTCGAAGCGGATCGCGCCGCTGCGAGGTTGAAGATTCAGGTCTGCAATCTCGCGGATGTCGTGGATGAAGCAAAACGGCTCTCCTCCACATACTCACTCACAGGCGGGCATCGCGGCTTTGACATTCTCCATTTGGCAGCAGCCCTTCGACTGAACGCGAAACAGTTCCTCACCTTCGATGCCAACCAGAAAAAACTCGCCGAAGCTGAAGGCATGAAGGTGCCACTGTAACGATGAGTCGCTTCGTTCGCGTATTGGTTTTTGGTCTCGGGGAGCGCACCTGCCTCGGGTGCAGTCGGGTGCGCCCCGCGCCCGGATAGAATGGGGTCGTTAGGCAACAAATTATATTGCGGCCGTTCGCCGACATGTTATATTTTTGCCATGAAAACAAAAACCGTTCGTGATGTTGCCGCGCTGGCGCGGAAACGGCGGCGGGAACTGGGTTGGGCGCAAGCCCAACTGGCAGCGGCTGTCGGCGTTGGCCGCGAGTGGATCATTGATTTCGAAAAAGGCAAATCCACCGTCGAGTGGGGCTTGGTGTTTCGCACGCTTAAGGAACTGGGATTGGAGATCGACCTTGCCGAATCCCGGCAAATCCCGCCATCAAACGCAGAGGATGATTTAACGGCCATTCTGGAGCGAGGCCGACGGCGCCCATGAAGAATCGATTGCTCGCAATCGCCGGTGGTCGAATCATGGGCGAAGTTCGTTACGAAGGTGGGCGTTTGGATTTTCACTACGACCCCTCTTGGAGTGATGATGCCTCGGCGTTTCCGATGTCGCTGTCCATGCCGCTCGTAGTCCAAGAACACGGGCACTCGAAGACGGAGGCGTTCTTGTGGGGTTTGCTGCCCGACAATGAAGTGGTGTTGCAGCGTTGGGGCCAGAAGTTCCGCGTCTCTCCGCGAAATCCGTTCCGCTTGATTGAGAATGTCGGCGAGGACTGCGCTGGTGCCATCCAGTTTGCCAGACCGGATCGTGTGGAGCATTTGCTCGGGCCATCGAAAAAGCCGACCGTGCACTGGATTTCCAATACCGAGCTGGATGAACGCATCGCTCTGTTGGCGTCAGATGCCGCCGCAACCAGACTTGGCAGTGACAAGGGCCAATTCAGCCTCGCCGGCGCCCAACCCAAGCTCGCTCTCTACCGCAAAAGGGATTCCGGTCGCTGGGGCGTGCCCGAGGGCAGAACGCCCACCACCCACATCCTGAAACCCTCCACTGGAGCGTTCGATGGACAAACCGAGAACGAGCATTTTTGTCTGCAACTTGCGGTGGAACTCGGATTCGCTGCTGCGAATTCCAGCGTCTGCATCTGCGGCGGCCTTCTGGTGATCGTTGTCGAGCGCTATGACCGCTTGGCAAAGGGATCAAGCATCCAGCGAATCCATCAGGAGGACATGTGCCAGGCCCTTTCGGTGCGCCCTCAAAAAAAATATCAAAACCAGGGAGGGCCGTCGCCAAAAGCGATCGCAGAATTAATTCGATCCCACTCGGTCAGCCCTGACGAGGATGTGTTGCGCTTCGCCGACAGTTTGATTTTGAACTGGCTCATGGGAGGCACGGACGGACATGCAAAAAATTATTCCTTTCTCCTCGGCGCGGGCGGGCAGGTCCGGTTGGCGCCGCTCTACGATTTGGCAAGTTCACTTCCCTATCCACGGCAAATCCAACCGCGCACGGCCACACTCGCAATGAAAATCGGGTCGGAATACCGCTTGTGGCGCATCGGCAAAAAAGAGTGGGAATCCTGCGCCCGTGAAATTCGAATTTCTTCCAAGGAACTTCTCGACCGCATTGCGCTAATGGCCGCATCGCTTCCCGAGGCAGCCGAACGCGCAGCCCATCGACTTGCCAACGATGGCATCAATCATCCCGTCATCCCGAATTTGGTGGAATGCCTGTTGGCGCACAGCAGGAAATGCGCAGAGCTCGTTTCCAAACCCTCATAGCAAAATGCCGCTTGCTTCTGCACTTTTGGAGGGGAGCACAGGCGTCCCGCCTTCGCTCGGTTTTGTAGCGGCTGTCTATGACTGCCGAATCGGAGCATCCCTTGTGTTCATAGAGATGCCGCCACAGCATCCGCGCGGCAGCGCGCTCGTGCACGCAAGGTAGGGTCGGCGCGCCGTCGCTGACCCATTTGCGCGGCGCAGCCGCCATTGTATCCAAAAGAAACGCCGCTGGGGCGGCTGAAAAACGGGTCAAGCCGGAGGTCGACCCTCCAAACGATTCGCACTGCCGCGCGGGATTGTAGCGGCTGTCTATGACTGCCGAATCGGAGGCGCCATCCGGCGCTCATAGAGACGCCGCCATAGCAACCGCCCCGATCCCTCAACCCTACTGCCTTGGCCCAGTGCGAAAATCCTTGGCCAGCACTTCTTCCAACGCGGTCATCGCACCCCGCAACTCCGCGCGCAAAGCCTCTGCGTGTGGGGAGGGGTCGAGTGGTGGAGTAAAAATACCCGCGCACCGAGTGACCAGCGGCCGGATTTTTCGGTCATCGCCCAGCATTTCGAGCAACTCACGCACGCGGTCGCTACGCCTCCTGGCTTCTTGGATTTTTTCCATGGCCTGCGCCTCGGTGATTTGGCCTGCTGAAACGGCCAGAAGTTGACGGCAGTCGAACGCACGGCACCGCTGCGGTCGCTCGGCATAAATCCGGCAGCAATTCCCGTCATGCGCCGGACAAGGTTGTTGAAATTGCAACTCCCCATCGCGCCGCCTCGCCCTCAGCCCCTTTGCCGCCAAGGCTCGAAGTGAATCCTCGGGTTGGACGGCCATTCCATGGAAAAGCACCCCGTTGCAGCACATGCCGCACGCAGAGCAGAGTCGTGCGGCGGATTCGGAAAAAGCGGAGTCGTTCATCGGATATCAGGCCACCTTACCACGCATCTTTTTCGTTTCCGAGCGGCGGCGCTTCGATTCGACCAGCTTCGCCTTCGTGCCCCGCGAGCGCTTGGCCTTTCGCCGCCGTTCCCGAGAGGCTTCCGCCAACTGCTCCAGCTTCTTGGCCTCCGCCGCTTCATTGATTTTTTGCAGAAGCCTCCGCCGCGCGGTCTCCCGATTCATCGCCTGCGAGCGTGAATCCGAAACCGTCACACTCAACCCCGTCGGAACATGACGCAGAGTGACAGCCGTCGAAACCTTGTTCACATGCTGCCCGCCAGGCCCGCTCGAGCGTGAGAACATCTCCTCAATATCGGAGTCGCGCAGATTTTTCATTCAGATGACTTCGTTCCTACTCGCAAAATCGTTCTTTGCAGAACTCATTTTGGGAGGGCCATCGTCCCGCATGGCCCAAATATCAAACACGGAAGCCGCAAAACCACTCCCAGACACCGCCCCGCCAAAACCGCTCGAATAACGCCATTCGCCTGCACCGCCGTCAATCGCGCCTCCCATCAGACGCCGCTTCGCAGCTGAAAAATGGGGCATGCAAGATGATGCCCCTCCCATATGCACGCTGGCCCCCCGGCACTCACAGAGACGCTGCTACACGATGCATCCCGCCTAAACTCCGCCTCGCGCCTGCACGTATGCTCCCCCTACTGCCAGCTCAACCCTATAGCGGCGTCCAGCGCGCATTACCTTGGGAACTCTCGACCACGGCCTCGATGAAGGCCATTCCGCGAATGCCGTCTTCGATGCCGGGGTAGTCGAGTGAGACGGGATCGGGAGTGGTTCCGTCAATGACGCTGGCGAGGTGGTTGGCGAAATTGCGGTAGATGTTGGCGAAGGCTTCCAAGTAGCCCTCCGGATGGGTGGGAGGGGTTCTTGTCGCTGCTGCTGCGGCTTTTCCAAGATAGCCCATGCCGGTGCGGAGGATTTCCACAGGCCGGTCGGGCCATTTGAGGAGAAGTGTATTCGGCTCGCGCTGATGCCACTCGAGGCCACCGGTCTCGCCATAGATGCGGATGTTGAGATTGTTCTCTTCGCCCACGGAAATCTGGGAGGCGTGCAGGATTCCCTTCGCGCCGCCCTCGAAGCGAAGCAGCACATTGGCGTCGTCGTCGAGGAGGCGGCCATCGACAAAAGCCGTGATGTCGGCCGCGAGTTCTTTGATGCGCAGACCGGTGATGTATTCAGCCAGATTTTCGGCATGCGTGCCGATGTCGCCGATGCAGCCGGCGGCGCCGGAGCGCTTGGGATCGGTGCGCCAGGCGGCTTGCTTTTGGCCGGATTCCTCGATGCGCGTGGCCAGCCAACCTTGCGGATACTCCACAACGACCTTGCGGAGTTTGCCGAGGCGACCGGAGCGGACGATTTCGCAGGCTTCCTTGACGAGCGGGTAGCCGGTGTAGTTGTGCGTGAGCCCGTAGAGCAGGCCGGTGCGGGAAATGATTTCTCTCAACTCCAGCGCTTCCGCGAGATTGAATGTGGCCGGCTTGTCGGAAAGAACCGCGAATCCATGCTCCAGAGCCGATTTGGCGGCGGGGAAATGGACATGGTTTGGCGTGACGATGGAGACGAAATCCATCCGCTCGCCGAGAGGCAGCGCGGCTTCGGATTTCATCATCTCCTCAAACGAACCGTAGCAGCGCGAGGCCGGAAGATAGAAGTCGGCTCCGGAATCGCGCGAACGCTGCGGGTCGCTGCTGAAGGCTCCGCAGACGAGTTCGATGCGGCCGTCCATAGCGGCGGCGATGCGGTGAATGGCTCCGATGAAGGCGCCGCGGCCTCCACCGACCATTCCCATGCGGATTTTGCGTTGGGATGCAGGCTTGTTCATTAGGATTTCTTTTCGAAGGCGGCATCGAAGGCGACTGAGCTGGGTGCGAAATCGAGTTTTTTCACAAACGCGGCCGCCTCGGTGGCACCATGTATGCGATCCATGCGGATGTCCTCCCATTCGACGGAGAGAGG
>JAPLTI010000300.1 GCA_026398285.1 Verrucomicrobiota bacterium | reverse complement strand
CGAGAGCGCCAGTCCAGCTGCAGGCTCGTCCGGAAAACACAAAGAACAACAAGCCTCACTTCTCAACCAAGCCTTCACAGCCTGATACCCTGCCTTAACCAATGAATATCGAAGTCAAAATCCCGAGCGCCGGCGAATCCATCACATCCGGAGTTCTATCCATCTGGCATAAAAAAAATGGTGAATACGTGTCCCGTGACGAACTCCTCTTCACCTTGGAAACGGACAAGGTTTCCCAAGAGGTGATGGCCGCTGACTCAGGCATCCTTCACACCAAGGTCGCCGAAGGCGAGGAAGTGAAGATCGGTCAAGTTGTGGCCGAGATCGAGCCAGTGGCTGCAGGCACCCCTGCGGCGCCGACTCCAGCTCCTATCGAAGAAAAGGCTCCTGCTCCCGTGGTCGAAGCGCCAAAGCCATCTGCACCGGCAGCCACACCAGCACCGTCTCCAAAGGCGCCCGCTTCTGTTCAAGAGGCCAAGGCCGTGGCAACTGATTCCCGTGCCACACGCAAGAAACTCAGCCCGCTCCGCCGCAAGATTGCCACCCAACTCGTTATGGCACAGCAGACGGCGGCCATCCTCACCACTTTCAACGAATGCGACATGAGCGCCGTCATGGCCCTCCGCAAGGAACTCCAAGAGGACTTCAGCAAAAAGCACGGCGTCAAACTCGGCTTCATGAGCTTTTTCATCAAAGCCGTCGTGGACGCCCTCCAAGCCATCCCGTCCATAAATTCGCGCATCGACGGAGATGAACTCATCACGAACAACGCCTACGACATCGGAGTCGCCGTGGGCACCGAACGCGGGCTCATTGTTCCCGTGCTCAAGGATTGCGAAACACTCTCTTTCGCCGAGATCGAGACCAGCCTCGCCGGATTCGCCACCAAGGCCCGCGAAGGCCGTATTTCGCTCGATGACCTTTCGGGTGGCGTCTTCACAATCAGTAATGGCGGCGTGTATGGCTCGCTCCTGAGCACACCCATCCTGAATCCACCCCAATCCGGCATCCTTGGCATGCACAAAATCCAGGAACGCGCCGTCGTGGTCAAGGGTCAGATCGTTGCCCGCCCGATGATGTATCTCGCTCTCAGCTACGACCACCGCGTGGTCGATGGCAAAGAGGCAGTGACATTCCTCGTGCGCGTCAAAGACTGCCTCGAAAACCCAGCTCGCCTCCTCCTCGGAGCCTGACCCACACCATGAAAATCGCCCAAGAATTTCGCGAATTCATCTCCCGCGGAAATGTCATCGACCTCGCAGTCGGTGTCATCATCGGAGCGGCATTTGGAAAAATCGTCAACAGCTTAGTGGCCGACATCATCATGCCACCGATTGGCGCCGTGCTCAAAGGCGTGAACTTCAGCAATCTCTTTGTGGCGATTGATGGCAAAACCTACGAAACGCTCGCGAAAGCGAAGGAAGCCGGAGCCCCCGTCATCACCTACGGCTTATTCGTCAACCAAGTCATCGAATTTTTCATCATAGCGGCGTGTGTTTTCGCATTGGTGAAAATCGTGAACCAAATCAAACGGGCTCCAGCACCCGCCCCTGCCGATCCTCCTGCTCCCACACGCACCGAGGTGCTGCTGGAGGAAATTCGCGACGCTTTAAAAAAGTAATTTTTTCGACGCACTACGCCCATCCGTCAACACGCCAGCGACAGGCGGTCGAACTGCGCTCATCATCCCACCCTCTCATTTGAGAATCCGCTTCGCGGCTTGATGGCGGAGGAGGTGGGATTCGGCGGCTGAATTGCGGGTTGAAGCCTGAATCTATCAGCCTCCACTGGGTATTCAAGCAAAACCAGCACCTACTCCGCGACTGCCAAAACCCACCCAGGAGGGACACTTTTAGGGACA
>JAPLTI010000162.1 GCA_026398285.1 Verrucomicrobiota bacterium | reverse complement strand
AAGAGGGAGGTGACGGGTTGACGAACGCGCGTGAGGCGGTTGGTTTTCTCCAGCTCGGCCTGGCACTCGACGGTGTAACGGGCGAATGGAAGTGCTTCGAGGCGGTTGTGGGGAATCGGCTTACCGGAAATCTCGCAGAAGCCGTAATTGCCATCGTTGATTTTTTTCAATGCGGCATCAATCTCGAAAAGGGAATCGCGTTCTTGAGAGAGGAGGCTGAGAGCGAAATCGCGGTCATAGGCATCGCTGCCGGCATCTGCTGTGTGCATGCCGAATGCGGAGGCTTCGCCACCCTCGGCGCGGTTGCGGAGAGAGTCACGACCTACACCGCTCATAGAATCAAGAAGTGTGTCCTTGAGTTGGAGGAGGCGGTCGCGTTGCTTGGCAACCCAGCCGGTGACTTTGACAGGCTCTTTGCCTTTCTTGATCACGACGACAGGCATTTTTTGTGCCTTCACCGGCGCGGCTTTTTTAACGAGTGCTGCTTTTTTGACAGGGACCGCCTTTTTAATTGGAGCGGCTTTTTTGACGGGAGCAGATTTCTTGGCAGGAGCGGCCTTCTTAACAGGAACCACTTTTTTCGCTGGTGCAGATTTCTTCACCGGCGCGGCTTTTTTCGCAACGGCTACAGCTTTTTTAGGATCTGGCTTTTTGGAAATGGGCGCGGCCTTTTTGACAGGAGCTGCTTTTTTAAGAGTAGCGGAAGGCTTTTTGGAGGGAGCTGGCTTTTTGGAAGCGGGCTTGACCTTGGCTTGCGGCTTGGCCTTGGCGACAGGCTTCTTTGCAGGAGCCGCCTTTTTTACAACAGGCTTTGCCTTGGCAGGTTTTTTGGATTTTTGAGCCATGGACGTTTAATTTAGTGAAAGGGGCGAGATAAGTAGCGCAGACACTCGTGCGGGGCAAGGGATTTATTAAAAGAAAAAATACCGCCATTTTAGGAATCATCCATTACCGGCATATCTTGATGAAAAGCGGCCGCCGCATTCATGGGATCCAACAGCCAACAGTCCTTCGTATCGGTGTTGTTCAAACTTCTTTAAAATGCAGCCGCGAGATTTGGATTGAAACCGAGCGCCTGCCATGGCTTGTTAGCCGCGATCCCATTTATGAAAAAATCTTCCGTAATCGTGCTTGGCTCCGCCTTGGCCGTGTTGGTTCTCGCAGCATGTGAATCGCAACGACCAGTCCGCAAAACCGGAACAGGCCGCTTTGGCTACCAAGGCACAGGCACTGCCTCCACGCAATTCATCACGCCAACGCCAACGCCGGAAGGTTACACTGAGATGCCGCCGGAGGTGGACCCGAATGCCACGCCGACTCCCGCTCCCACGCCAACTCCTCCTCCCGAGCCTGTGGCCTCGCGCGACCTTTCCTACGGAACGCCAGTTCCAGGGAAACCCGGATTCGTCACGAGTCCCCACTCTCCCTACGCTGGCTACGTGGATGTGCGCGGATTTCCTCCCGGCACCGAGGTGAAATGCCCCTACTCGGGCAAGATCTTTCTGGTGCCCTGAACCGGCGCGTCACCATCCTCGGACCTGGCCTCATCGGCGGCTCACTCGCGATGGCGTTGCGCAGGTCGGGTCACTTTCGGGATATTTCCATCTGGGCGCGTCGCGAGGAGGCTGCGCTCGAGGCGGCTTCGCTCCTTCCCGACTGCCGCGTGTCGCATGACCTAGCCGCAGCTGTTGCGGACTCCGACATTGCCGTCCTGTGTCTCTCGCCGCACGCGATCGAATCTATCGGCCCAGAACTCAGAAATTATCTGCCTGAGCATGCTGTTGTGACCGATGCCGGCAGCGTGAAAGGCAAAATCGTTACACGGCTTCAGGAGGTTTTCGGTGGACGTTTCATCGGGGCGCATCCCATGGCGGGCTCTGAACAGAGCGGCATCCGCGCTGGCCGCGAGACTTTATATGATGGCGCGGTTTGCATTCTCACTCCCACGCCACTCACCGATCCATCGGCAAGAAATTTGGCTGCCGAGTTGTGGACCACGGCAGGCTGCACGCTTCAGGAAATGTCTCCCGAGGCCCACGACCGCGCCATGGCGCGCATCAGCCACCTTCCCCACGCCGCCGCCGCTGCCCTCGTTCACGCCGCGCTGGGAGCGGATCCCTCGCTTGTGCGCCTTGCCGGCGGGGGCTATCGCGACTCGACCCGCATCGCTGGAGGGCCCGAAGGACTCTGGGCGGAAATTTTCCTCGATAACAGTGCCGAGGTTTTAAACGGAATCCATGACTTGCAAACCGCGCTCGAGACGCTGAAACTCGGCCTCGAAAGCGGCAACCGGAGCGCCGTGGAGGCGTTTCTTGCAGATGCCCGGACTCTCCGGGCCAGCCAGCCACAAGCCACATGAAGGCAAACAAGGACACTTACTCTCTCTCATCCCGCCGCGCGGCACTCATCGACACCGAAATCGCGGTTCCGCCTGACAAAAGCATCTCCCACCGTGCTGTCATGCTCGCTGCCCTCTCGAACGGCACTTGCGTGATTCGCAATTTCCTTGAGGGCGAAGATTGCCGCAGCACTGCCGCCGCCATGCGTCAGCTCGGAGTTTTCATCGAAGCCCCGGAACCTGGAACACTCATCGTGGAAGGCGTGTCCGGTCGTTTCACCAAGCCATTCGGCGATATCGACTGCGGCAACTCCGGCACCACGATGCGCCTCATGTCCGGCATCCTCGCCGCGCAGAATTTCACCTCCCGCCTCACTGGCGATCCATCCCTGTCGAAGCGCCCGATGCAACGCGTCATCGATCCGCTGCGCCTCATGGGGGCAAATCTCCACGCGGAGGGTGAAAAATCCTGCCCGCCACTTGTTGTCGAAGGCCATGGTAATCTGGAGGGCATCACCTACCGCACACCGGTCGCCAGCGCGCAGGTCAAAAGCGCGATTCTCCTCGCGGGCCTCTTTGCCAAAGGCTCCACCACGGTGATCGAAAATGTCCGCTCCCGTGACCATACCGAGAGGATGTTCGATTATTTTCTCATCAAATCGAAACGCGAGGAGGTCTGGGAAAACAAAAACTCACCAAAGGATCGCCGCCTCGTTGAAATCCGCACGACCGTTGAGGGAGGCCAAGTGCCGGAGTCGATGGATTTCACGGTTCCCGGGGACATCTCCAGCGCCGCCTTCTGGCTGGTCGCCTCCGCCGCACAACCTGGCTCTCGACTTTTGGTAAAGGATGTCGGCCTGAATCCCACCCGCACGGGCATCATTGATGTCCTCGTCCGCATGGGCGCGCGCATCCGCGAGGTCATCGAAACCTCCCTCAGCGGCGAGCCGGTTGGCAATATCGACATCAAGGGCACGACCCTCCGCGCCACGACGATCGCGGGAGCGGAAATCCCGAATGTCATTGATGAAATCCCCATTCTCGCCGTGGCAGCCGCGCTGGCGCAGGGCACGACTGTGATCCGCGACGCCGCCGAATTGCGTGTGAAGGAGACCGACCGCATTGCCGCTGTTGCTGCGAACCTGCGCGCGATGGGTGTGCAGGTGGAGGAATTTCCCGATGGCATGGCAATCACGGGAGGCAGTCCGCTCAAAGGCGCGCGCCTGCCTTGCCACCATGACCACCGCATCGCCATGGCCTTCGCGGTTGCTGGACTTTTTGCGGAGGGCGAAACGATTATCGAAGACACCGCGTGCGTGAACACCTCCTACCCCGGCTTTGCGGAGGCTCTCTTGCATATTCAAAAAGGTGGTCGCATTAAAAATCGCACCGAGGTTCTGTCTGGCCTGAAAGGCAGCGGCACACCCGCCGTGAGAACTCCCGCATCATGACCGTCATCGCCATCGATGGTCCCGCCGCCTCGGGCAAAAGCAGCGTCGCAACCCGGCTTGCGCGGCGGCTCAGCTTCGCGCATGTGAATTCTGGTGCCATGTATCGCGCCGTGACATGGGAAATTCTCCGCCAGCAGATCGATCCCTCCCATCCGGAAAGCATCGAAGCGGCCGTGCATCGCATGTCAGTGGATTCCGGATTCACGGAAGCGGGCGAATCATTCATTCGCATCAATTCAGAAATGCCCGATCTCGAGCTACAGACGCTTGAGGTGAACCAAAATGTTTCTCCCGTCGCCGCCATTCCCGCTGTGAGGAGCCTCGTCAATACCCAACTCCGAACGCTGGCGGAAAAACGCCCGATCGTGAGCGAAGGCCGCGATATCGGTTCCGTAGTCTTCCCGGACACACCCTACAAATTCTACCTCGACGCCTCGCCTGAGGTCCGCCGCCAGCGGAGGGCCGCGCAGGGACTGCACGACAGCATCGAGAAACGCGACAAACTGGACTCCAGCCGGGCCAACGCTCCGCTCAAAATTGCATCCGGCGCATATGTCATCGACACCTCGCACCTCACACTCGAAGGCGTGGTGGACAAAGTGGCGGAAATTCTTTCAAAATCCGGAATCCGTCCGGCATGACGATCGTCTATAACATCTTTTACAACTTGGCGAAGCTCCTCGCCCGCATGATTTTTTCCATGCGTGTCATTCATCCGGAGCGGATGGTCGAGTCTGGCCCGCTCCTCATCGCGGTGAACCACTCCAGTTTCTTTGATCCGCCGCTGGCGGGCATTTGTAGCAAGCGGGGAGTTTATTATCTCGCGCGAAAAACTCTTCTGAAATGGCCGTTCTTCGGTCCTCTTTTCCCCGCGATGAATGTGATCCCGGTGGAGCGCGATGGGAACGACATGTCCGCTCTGCGCGAGGTCATCAAGAAAGTGAAGGATGGCAACGCCGTGCTCCTCTTTCCCGAGGGCACACGCTCGGTCGATGGACACCTCCAGCCAGCCCGTGCGGGCATCGGCCTAGTGATAGCAAAAACCGGCGCCCCGGTGGACCGCGCCTCCTCGCCGCTCCCGTGGCTCGCAGCCGCCGTGGTGTTTTTTTATATCGCCCTGCTTGTCCTGCGATTCACGCTGCCGCCCGCAAAAGTCGATGTCGAGGTGCTCACTCGACCGGCTGCTTCAGCTAATTGATTGAACATCCCGCCCGGCGAAGTAATTTTACTCGATGTTCAAGGAGCATGATTTCCAATACGCGATGGAAAATACCCGCGTGGTCGTGACGCCGCAGAGCGCCATCGAGACCTTTGGCACCACGCGCTTCCATTTTTCGCTCGTCACTGAGCCCCTCGACGAGGTTGAGACAGTGCGCATCCGATCCGGCACGATCGAAGCCGAGCGCCCACGCATTCTTTCACCCACGCATTTCAGCAAGGTCCTGCTCGAAGGCTTTGGTGAGGAGGCGAGGGACTTCGCGGACTGGCTGGAGGCGAACCCCTCGGCCGCTCGCGTTCTGCGGTATGGATTTCAATTCCGCAAAACCGACCTCTCCGAGAAACTCGTTCGCGAGCCATTCGACGACGCGATCGCCCGCATGGAAGAGGAGATGAAAAAAGGCGACGATCCCTTCCGGGCGCTCATCGCCGGTGTGGACGATGTCTGGGAGGTTTGCTTGCTCAAGTTTTCGATGGAAATGATCCAGCGCTCGGCAGGCGAAAATGTCGCAGAGTGGAAACGCCGGGGCCTCGCCTGATTTCGGGGTTTTCATTTCCAGAGCGCAGCGGATAGCATCTCCTGACGAATCATGTTCATCAAAGCACTCACGATTTTGTTTCTCGTCGCCGGCATTCTGGGCGGCAGCGGATACTTCATTTACGAACTCTATTACAAAGAGAAAAAACTCGATATCGTCGAGCAAGCAGCCGTCCCGACTCCGACTCCAGCGCCGACTCCCCATCCCGCCTTGGCCGCCTTCGATTCGCTCAAACCGGTCCTCGCGCAGAACACCGTCGAGGCGCGTGATGCCATCGCAAGCCACCTGAGCACCTACCCCGACTCTCCCAAAACCGCCGAGGCCCGCACCGCCCTCGGCCGCATCAACCTCGCGCTTTTCCGCGATCCCTCCGCGACTCCTTCAAACACCCTCTACACGGTGAAAAAAGGTGACTCGCTGGACCGCATCAAGTCGCAGTTCAAAACCAACTCGGAGTTGATCTATTGGGCGAATGGAATGACCTCCATAAACCTTCAGATCGGCCAGCAATTGCTCATTCCCGTGGTGGACACCGCTCTCGTGATCGACCGCGCCAGTTCGACCGTTTCCCTCATGAATGCAGGCGTATTTTTCAAGGAGTATCCCGCCGTTTCCATGACCCTCGCTGGTCAGGCCTCCAAGGGTGAACTCGAGGCGAAAGTCATCGACCGCATCGCCCGCAAAGGCGAGGCGCGCGTGGCCTTCGGCGCGAAAGACTACGCCGAAGCCGAACGCACGGTTCTCATCAACCCCGGCAATGTTGTGCTCCGCACCCCGCCCGCTCCGCCAGCGGATGGATCAACGCCACCGGTTCCGACCGGCATCGTTCTCAGTCCCTCGGATTTCGACGAAATCTACGCCCTCGTGAAATCCGGCACACCCGTCAGCATCAAATAACGCGCCCATGAACAAACAGACCTTGGATTTTGAAAAACCCCTCGTCGAACTGGAACAAAAGATTGAGGAGCTGAAAAAGCAGTCCGAAGACAGAAACATCGACCTCGGCGGTGAGATTCGTGGTATGCAAAACAAGTTGGAATCCATGCGTGGCCAGATTTACGGCAACCTCAGCGCCTGGCAGCGTGTTCAGATTTCGCGCCACATCGCCCGCCCGTTCTTTTTGGATTATGTGCGGATGGCCTTCACAGACTTTGTCGAACTCAAGGGCGACCGCCTCTTCGGCGATGATGCCTCAATGCCCGGCGGCCTGGCTTCGATTGATGGCGTCCGCTGCGTAGTGATCGGCCAGCAGAAGGGGCGCGATATGAAGGAAAATCTGCATCGCAACTTCGGCAGCCCGCACCCCGAAGGCTACCGCAAGGCCCTTCGCCTCATGCGGCTCGCGGAGAAATTTGGCCTTCCCGTCGTGGCCCTCATCGACACTCCCGGCGCCTATCCTGGCGTGGGCGCAGAGGAGCGTCACATCGCCGAGGCGATCGCCGTGAACATCCGCGACATGATGACTCTCCGCACGCCCGTCGTCTCCGTGGTGATCGGCGAAGGTGGTTCAGGCGGGGCTCTCGGCATCGGAGTCGCCGACCGTGTCCTCATTCTTGAGAATGCCTACTACTCCGTGATCAGCCCCGAAGGCTGCGCTGCCATCCTCTGGAAACACCGCAAGCACGCTCCCGAAGCGGCCGAGGCTCTCAAGCTCAGCTCGCCCGACCTGCTCCAAATGGGCCTCGTCGACGGAGTCATTCCCGAGCCCGCCGGCGGCGCGCATTGCGATCCCGAGCAGGCGGCTGAAAACCTCAAATTCGCCATCTCCAAAGAACTCCAGACGCTGCTCAAAACCCCGGTCGAAAAACTCCTCCGCTCACGCTACGACAAATTCCGCAAGATGGGCATCTTCCAGGAGTAAGAACCCGACCGCCGCCTGATGAAAATCATCGATCGCCATGTCGCCACCGGCATCCTTGTCACGGCGGGGCTTGGCGTCTTGATCCTCAGCCTGGTCTTGGTTCTCGGAAATATCTTCCGCGAGTTGCTGAACATCCTCGTGAACAACCCGGATGTGCCGATCCTGACCGTCCTCGGCTTCATGGCATTGGTGCTGCCTTTTTCCCTCACCTTTACGATCCCATGGGGGTTTCTCACGGCGATTCTTTTGGTATTCGGCCGCATGTCCGCCGACAGCGAATTGATCGCGCTCAAATCCAATGGCGTGAGCATTCCCCGCGTGAGCGCCCCTGTTTTTGTGATCTCCGTCGTTTTGACCCTCCTGTGTTTCTGGATCAATATCGAGGTCGCTCCCCGCGCCGAGCAGGCGATGACGCGTGCCGTGGTGGATATGGCCACAAGCAACCCCTCCGCGCTTTTCCGAGCCGACGAGGTGGTGGATGCCTTCCCCGACCGCCGCGTTTATGTGGGTGGAAAAGACGGTGACCAACTCCGGAACATTCTGGTTTTCGAACTCAATGAGGACTCGCGCGTGTCCAAAATGATTTTTGCCAAGGAAGGGGCACTTACTCCCGACACGGCCAACTCGCGCCTGCTTTTCAAACTGTTCGATGCGCGTTTCGAGCAGCGCGATGCGAAAGCCAGCGAGGACTTCTCAAAAATCCACCAAGGCATTGTGATGAAGGAGGGCGTGTTCCCGCTCGCCCTCGACAAGTTTTTTGAGGAATTCCAAAGCAACCGCCGCCTCAGTTCCTACACGCTTCTGGAACTCTACTCGGCCTACAAACAAGCCGAGGGCAAGAAACGCCAAGAGATGCTCGTGGAACTCAACAAGCGTTTCTCAACCTCACTCTCCTGCATCGCCTTCGCCCTTATCGCAATTCCGCTCGGCATCACGACCCACCGCAAGGAAACCTCTGTGGGTTTCGCCCTCAGTCTCATCGTGGCCTTCAGCTACTTCTTTTTCATCCTCATGGCGGATACCTTCCGGGGCAGTCCAGCCGCATTCCCGCATTTCCTGATCTGGATTCCCAATTTCGCCTTCTTTGGCCTTGGGCTCTGGCTTTTCACCCGACTTGCGAAACGCTGATGTCATGAAATCCCGACTTCTTCCGCGCGCTGCTTTTCTTTTGGTTGTTTTGACCCTCTTCATCATCGGAGGTGTCCTTGCCTTCTTCCAGTCGTGGCGCTCGGCACGGCTGGTGGACCTGTATTCGGCATCCCAGATTGCCACCACCAAGAATGGACCCATCGAGTATGTTCGCCACGGCGACGGTCCGGCGGTGCTTGTTTTTCACGATGCGCCTGGCGGCTATGACCAAGGCGCAGCGTTGGCCGGGTTTCTTGCAGACGAGGGATTCCAAGTCATCGCCCCCTCCCGTCCAGGCTACCTCCGGACACCGCTTGAGACTGGCATCACTCCCGAGAACCAAGCCGACGCCGCTGCGCAATTGCTCGACACCCTCGACATCGGCCAAACCGCCGTGCTGGGATTCGGCTGGGGAGGTCCAGCCGCTTTGGAATTCGCCCGCCGCTTCCCTCAACGAACCAGCGCCCTCATTTTCGTGGGCGGCGCTGTAGGTCGCTTGAATCCTCCCACCGCGCCTGCCGTGCCATTCCCACAGGCCGTCGGCGAGGGGTTGACGGGGGATGTCGGATCTTGGCTCTATGCCCGCCTTGCAGAAAACGACCCTGCCGCTGCCCTGCGTGCTGCTTTTTCCATCTCCTCGATCGGGAGCGCTGCGGCCCGCGAGTCATGGTCGGGACTCGTTCTCGACAACCCCGATCAACTCGCACTTTTCCGCGCGCTGGCGCTTTCACTTTCACCGATTTCCCCACGAGAGATTGGACTTCGAAACGATCTCTTCCAAATCCGCGCTCTCCCGGAGATCCCTTTCAAGACCATCACCACACCGACCCTCCTCATTCACGGCGGGTTGGACAAAGCCATACCTGTCGCGCCGGTGGAGGCAGCCAAGTCGCAACTCCCGAATTCCGAACTCCTCCTCTTCCCCGATGATGGACACCTCATTTTCCTCGGCCGGGGATCCTCCATCGCCGAAGAACGCATTCTCACCTTTTTGAAAAAACACACCCCATCCCATGGCGAATAAGTCGCGCCTTACAAAACTTCCCAACGGCCTCCGCATCGCCACCTGCGAAATGCCGCACGCTGAAACCGCCGCCATGGGCATCTGGGCCTCTGTTGGGGGGCGCCACGAGCCGGCGAACCTGAATGGCATCTCGCACTTCATCGAGCACATGCTTTTCAAAGGCACCCAGCGCCGCTCCGCGCGACGCATTATGGAGGAGGTCGAGGGCGTCGGCGGAGACATGAACGCCTTCACCGCCGAGGAGCGCACCTGCTACTACGCCACCGCAGCTGCCGAGTTTTTTCCCAGAGTCTGCGATGTCCTCTGCGACATCTACATGAACCCCCGCTTCTCCCCCCGTGACATCGACCGCGAGCGCGGCGTCATCGCGGAGGAAATTCTCATGTATGAGGACGAACCCTCCTCCCGCGTTCAGGAACTCCTCGAAAAAACCCAGTGGGCCGGCCACCCGCTCGGCAGGCCCATCACAGGCACCCTTCAAACCATCGAGGGGATGGACGCCGATGCCTTCCGCGCCTACCGCGCCTCCCATTACAACTCCCCAAGCACCGTCGTCACAGCTGCTGGAAAAATCCAACACGACGAGGTCGTGGAAAAAGTCGGCGAACTCCTCTCGAGCCTCCCGATTGGAAAATCTCCCGCAGCGAAGTCTTTTCCCGCACTGCAAAAATCCCCCCGCATCGTCACCGAAGCCCGCGATATCCAACAAACCCAGCTGGCGCTCGCCTTGCCCGCATTGAGTCACCGTGATGAACGCCGCTTTGCGCTCCACCTTCTCAATGTCATCCTTGGGACGAATGCCAGTTCCCGCCTCTTCCAGGAAATGCGTGAGAAGCGTGGGCTCTGCTACTCCGTGAGCAGCCACTGGCTGAGCCTCAACGATGGCGGAGCACTCGGCATCTCCGCCGGCCTCGACCGCCGCAACCTCGAAAAATCCCTCCGGCTCATCCTTGCCCAGTTCGACCTCCTCCGTAAAAAAATCATCGGCACCGCCGAACTCCGCCGCGCCAAGGAATACACCATCGGCTCGAACCGCATGGCGCTCGAACGCAGCTCCAGTCAGAACGCCCGGCTCGGAGGCGCCCTCCTCGCGCAAGGCAAAATCGTCGATATCGAAACCGTCAACGAACGCCTGCGCGCCGTCACTCCCGACGACATCCTCGCCGTCGCACGCGAAATCCTCGATCCCACACGCCTCACCATCGCCGTCGTCGGTCCAAACCCCGACGAACCGATGATCAAAAAACTCCTCGCCGCCTAAAAAACACGGATTACGGGAGAGGAACTCCCGCATGCGTGCCGGGATCGATGAGGATGAAACAACCAGCGAGGCGGTTGCGGCGGTAGGAATCGTAGAACAACGACAAGGCTATTCGGAGCGAGATTCAGCCGACTCGGGAGAAATGCGGCTTGAGTTTAAGAATCGGCCTGACTGATTCGGAGAACTTTTACATGTCGGTCTGCGAAATCGATCCAGTAGTGGATGGCGTTGGCGGAGCAAATGGCGATGTCGATTTGGCGTCCCTTCGAGTCGTTCTCGAAATAGTCGGAACTGGATTCCGGGAATGCTTCGATTTTTGAAAGGTGCGCGACCAGTTTCCTCCGCAAAGGTGGCTTGGATGATGCGAGAAACTGTATGGCCTCCAAATCCACAAAAAGTCGGTATTGCACGACCTAAAGATCCTTGAACTGTTTTTTGAAGTCGTCTAGGGTAACCCAGTTTTCAGCGCGGCGATCATCTATTTTTTCCGCCAAAGTGGTTTGCAGCTCCAAGTCCTCGTCGGTTCCAGCCGCCACCAACCGTGCAATCAATTGACGCCTTTCTGGAGATGGCAGCGAGAGCGCTTCCTGAGTGATTTGGGCGAACGACATGCATCCTCGATAAGCTCCCCGATTGGAGAAGTCAAATGGGCAGATTTCTTGGCTTAAACTGGGGCTCTCTTCATGCCAACCTGGTGGCCAGCTTCCACTCGGCTGTTGGTGCGACAGCACCTCGTAAAAATTGGTAGGGATGCCGCGCCGTCGGGGTCCCAAGCTTCAGGCGCGGACGCGCCGTTTCTGTAACGACACCAGCTCTCGCGGCGTGCGCGCACGCAAATTTCAATAGCGATCCATGAGCAATCGGAATTTTTTAACCACAATCGAGCGACTTTTCGCGAATGTGTAAAAAACTATTGGTAAGTAATTTACACCTTCATTCTATGCCTATTACAAACGCCTACGGATCCGGTTTCGGACCGGTTGGATCTTGGTTGGGCTGTGGCGAGGCGGGGGAGGTTGAGGCGTCGGCAGGGCGCGGACGCTTTCCAGTTGACTCGCAAGTGTGGCGTCTCGCTCGGTGACGAAGTTCACCACAAGCCCCGGACGGCCCGCGCGGGCGGTGCGTCCGACCCGATGCAGGTAATTTTCGATCTGCTGCGGCAAATGATAGTTGATCACTCGCCCGACATGGTCGACATCAAGCCCGCGTGAGGCCAGGTCGGTTGAAACGAGCAGATCCACAGCACCCTCGCGAAACAGTTTCAGATTCTGCCGACGCTGCACTTTATCCATTTCTCCACGATAAAGCACAAAAGCAATGTTAGCGGTAGCGAGTTCGGCGGCGAGCTTGTCGCATTGCTCTCTCGTGTTCGTAAACAGGATCGTTCCGCCCTCCACTTTCTTTTTGAGCAAACGCTCCAGCAGCGGGAACCGCTGACCTCCAATGACGACCTGCTGCATCGTCGTGAGTGTCGGGACGACTCGATGGCTCCCAGCGCTCCGAATCACTTCTGCTCCATAAAATAAATCGGCAATGAGTTTTTCCACCGCTGGCGAGACGGTTGCTGAGAACAAGGCCAGTTGCGGCTTTTGCGGACAGGCTTGGATGATTTTTGTGACATCGGGCATGAATCCGTGATCGAGCATCTGGTCGGCTTCGTCGAGGATCAGCATTCGCGCATCGTCCAATTCCACGAGCCGCCTCTCGAGCATTTGCACAAGCCGTCCCGGCGTTGCGACGAGAATCTCAAACGGCCCGGCAAGCCCTCGCTTCGCAACTTCCGTGGTGGTGCCGCCAAGCACCGATCGCACGCGGAGACGAGTCGTGTGAGTGAATGGCTTGAAGGCCTTCGTGACTTGTTCACCAAGTTCCCGAGTTGGAACCACCACGACAGCCCTTGGCCGGGCAGAAAGCGTGATCGCATCACCAGCGATTTCCAGGCTTTTCATGTGGTGCATCACCGGAAGCGCATAGGCCAGCGTCTTTCCGCTCCCAGTCTCTGCAATCCCCACAATCGAGCGTCCGCTCAGAAGCGCTGGCAACGCCCGAACTTGAATCTCCGTCGGACGCAAGATCCGCTTTTCCAGCAAAGTTTCCTGCAAGGTGGCCAGCAGGCCGAATTCAGCAAAAGTATTCATCAATCCACGACATATATTCCTACTTCTTCCCAATGAGGAGGTATTATCCCGACAGGGTGCTAAGTTTTTTTGAAATCAATTGATCCTGTCTCGAAAACTGGTGGCTTGGGTTCATTTTCTTTCATTTTTCCCGATACAAAACCCTTCAGCGTTTCGGGAACCTTTTTCTCGATCCGCGATGAACAAATGCGCTGGATGACTCTGCTTACATTGGCTGCGTTTTTCATCCCCAGTTGCTCGGCGATCCATGATTGGGACATCGTTGTCTTTTTCCACAGCAAACCCGCAAGGAGCACCTTTCGCGTTTCGGTGAGCTATCCTCGGCCGCCACTCCAGCGAAGCCAACGAGGACGTTGGCGCTCCCATGCCATTCGCAAGATTGGTTCTCGCGCCTCCAGACAACCAAATATCAACAATTAATTCCCGACCTCTTTGACTTTGAAACGTGGGATCTTTATCGGTTTTTCACCAACACGCCGATGGAAACCAGCGATCCCGCCAGCATAAGGGAGATGAGCGAGGCCGCGAACAACTTCGGCTCTCCCGCCGAATAAGCCATCCAACCCGCTGCCGCGCGCCAGGTGAACACCGCCGCCAAAAAACCCGTGCACCCCAGGGCCGCCATCCAGGCCCAAGCGAAACCACGGAGCATCAATAAACCCCACGCCGCAGAGAGCGCGCCAAAAGTTCCTCCCGATATCAGAGCCGTTTTCGCGCCGGAGGGATTCGACAAAAACCCCGCCAGCCCGCAAAGAATCAAAAAGACTCCGAACGCGACAAACCAGCGTCCGCTTGTTTTCATAATGCCGTAACTCATCGGCGAAGCGGACGACAATTTCAACCCGGAACTGGGGTCAGATAAAGGGTTCATTTTTTCCGATACAAAACTCCTCAGCGTTTCGGGAACCTTTTTCTCGCTCCGCGATAAATCCGCGCGGTGAATGACACTGCTCAAATCGGCTGCGTTTTTCATGCCATATGCTCGGCTCTCCACGCTTGGGACACCGTTGTCTTTTTCCAAACCAAACCTGCAAGCAGCACCTTTCGCGGTTCGGTGAGCTATGCTCGGCCGATGGAGAGCAGAACACGGAGGTCCTTCCTCGGCCGCCACTCCGGCGAAGCCAACGAGGACGTTGGTGCTCCCATGCCATTCGCAATGGATTGGTTCTCGCGCCTCCAGACGACAAAATATCAATAATTAATGCCCGATACCTTTGATTTCGCTGGCTTGAATATCAAAC
>JAPLTI010000095.1 GCA_026398285.1 Verrucomicrobiota bacterium | reverse complement strand
GCAGAATGCCGTCGTCAAGACCCTCTCCTTATCATCCGCCGATGCGATACCGCCTGACGCGTCCGCGCTGATCCTAGTGGCTCCGAAATCAGACCTCGACGAGCGCGAGGCGGCTGTCCTCGGGGCATGGCTGCGAAAGGGCGGTAAAATGCTCGTCCTACTCGATCCCAACAGTTCCACCCCGCGCCTGCACGCGTTGCTGGCGAATTCGGGCATTATTCCTCGCGACGACCGCGTGCTGCGATTGATCCAGCTTCCCTTGGCCACTGGGATCCTGCGCGATGTCACGGCCCATGTTTTGCCGAATGCCGAGGTAACCCGCCGTCTCGAAGGCATGAACATTCTTTTCCCCGGAGCCTCGCAGTCCCTCGGGTTCGACCAACCCCTTGCCCAGCAGGAAAAAATCCGCATCCGCCCGCTTGTGGAAGCCGCCGAGGAATTCTGGGGAGAAACCGCCTACCTCCCGAATCAACCCGGTGGCGTGGCCTACCAAGACGGGATCGACAACGGGCAACCGCTAATCATCGGAGCCTCCGCAGACCGCGATGCCGTGGAGAACGACCGTGTCGGCATTCAAAGTTCCCGCCTCATCGTCATGGGATCATCCCAATTCGCCTTCGATGCCGGACTCAGTCGGCCAGGTCTCGACCTCATTGTTGGCTGTGTGAATTCACTCATCGACCGTGGCAGCGTCAGCGGTATCACTCCCAAAAATGCAACCCGCTTTGCGCTCCAACTCACCGACATTCAGCTGTCGCGCCTCGCGCTGCTGGTCATTGTCGGCATTCCGGCCCTGGCAGCCGTTTTGGGGCTTTTGGCTTGGTTACGACGCCGCGCATGAGCCGGATTTCGACCATCCTCCTCCTGCTCGCCGCCATTGGACTTGCGGTGTTTGTTGGAACAACACACCGCTGGCGTTTCTCCACAGAGCGCGTCATCCAACCAGGCTCCGCCTTGTTTCAATTCGACCCGGAGGACATCTCCGGCATCAGCATCAAAAACGGCGATCAATCCTTCCGCATCCAACGCTCGAACGATGGTTGGCATCTTACGAAAGGTCTCGAGGACACGGCTTCCCCGGAGGCCATCAATACGCTCATCCAAACCGCGCTGGAGACTCCCGTTCTCGACCGCATCGATGCCACGGAAATCCGGGATGATAAAAACCTCGCAGGCTACGGAGTTCTCAAAAGCAGCCTGCAAATTGACTTCAAAGGCGACTTGCCTCGCTCCCTGCTCATTGGAAAGACAAGCCCCGACGGCACCCGCCAGTATGTCGCATTTGAGAATTCCAAAACCGTTTATCTTATCCCGAGAGACATCGTTCGCCTCATCACGCTCCCGATCGAAAAATACCGCGACCGGCGACTTCTGCCGCTCGATCCCGCCCAGATCGAACGCATTGTGTTCCGCAAAGGCAACTCCAACCTTGAACTGGAGCGCGAGGCAGATGGTTGGAAAATCCTCCGCCCCTTGACCGCTCCGGCCGATGACGCCGCCGTGGATGAACTGCTCTCAAAAATCCACGCCCTGCGGCTCGAAAACTTCGGGCTTGAGATCAAGCCCGAGTCGCCGGGAGATTCCCGCATCGACTCATCTGCGGAAGCAGAGTTTTTTACCAGCGCCAATGAAGCACCTCATGCGATAAGGATTTCAAAACCCGCTGCGGATGGATCCGCAACGGTCCGCTTGGACCCCAGAAAGATCAGCGGCACGGTTTCAGGCAATGCCGCCACCCTCATTGCCCCCGATCTCGAAAGTCTCCGCGACACAGCACTCTTCCGGATCAATCTCGACCTCGTCGATGTCATCCGAATCCAAACCAACGAAACCCAGCGCGACATCACTCGCACCCGCGAAGGTTGGTCCGACAACGCTCCAAACATAGTAGATATCGCAAAAACGCTGGCTCGAACGAAGGTCGTGAACCGCCTTCCCGCCACGCCCTCCGAAATCGAAAAATGCGGACTCGGCACACCTCAAAAACGAATCACCTTCCTTGCCAAGCTGTCTGAAAACACGCCGGAAGCCACCGCTGGAGAGCATGTGGTAGCCAGTCTTGCCATCGGAACCCCGCTCACCGATGGACGCCTTCCCATCCAAATCGAAGGAACTCCCGAAATCCGTCTCGTGCCTGCCGAACTGCTGGAGTTCTTGCCTTAGGCTGCGATCTCCGCTGCCGCCGGGGCATCGGCTAAAAGAGTGGCATTAGCCTGCTCAATCGGCCCTGCAGGAATGCCAGCATCCCCCGCGAGGAGGCGGGGCACCATGGGAGACTTCTCCGCGCCGGTCACAACCCAAAGGATGTGGCGACTGCGATTCAAAATGGGATAAGTGAGAGTCATACGACGACGGTTTTGATAAACACCCGTCAGCGCCACTTCAGCGTCATGCACATGGCATACCGCGTCGCCGGGAATGAGCGATGCCGTGTGTCCATCAGGCCCGAGACCAAGGTGGACAAGGTCGATCACGGCGGGATTTCCACAAATGCCATTCAGCAACGCCGTATAATCACGGCAGGCCTGATCCAAATCCACAGACTCCACCGGCATGGCATGAATCTGATTTTCAGGAATCGGAGCATGGGAAAGAAGACTCTCGCGCAGATGGGTCAGGTTGCGGTCCTTATCCCCCGCTGGAGCGATGCGCTCGTCCACTTGCACCACATGCACATTCGCCCAAGGCATTTCCTCATTGGCAAGAGCCCGCAGCATCTGCCAAGGCGTGCGCCCTCCGCTCACAGCCATCACAAACCGTCCATGAGCCGCCACAGCAGCGCGGGCATCGGAGGCAATAATCTGAGCGGCTCGCGCCGCGACATCGTCAGAAGTGCTGAGAATTTCCTTTTTCATAATCGAACGCGGAGGCTACCGATTTTTCAAAAAACAACAACGCAGGAAAATCGTTTGGGTCGATAGCGCTCCGAAATATAAACGGACGACGCAGGCCCCGCCGCCGATGCACCGCCACTGTCCACTTGGAAAGCCGGAATCGGATTAGTTTTTGCTGGTGATGAAATGCAGGAATGCGCGGCGTGCAGCCACGACTTGGATCAGGCCCAAGACCGACACAAGCAGAACGGGAGGCTGAAGCAAGGAGCCGGCTCCAAAGAAAAAGAAATTGAAGGCGGCGATGTTCACAATGATTGGGCCCAAAATCAGCAGACCGAGATGACGAGTTCTGGGAATCGCCACAAGAAGTCCGCCGAGGATTTCCAGAACTTTGACAAAGGCCAAGAAGCCACCGAGGAACATTCCGCCCATAAACATAGCGGCCGGAGAGCCCTCAGGAGGCTTGGGTATGGCGATAAACTTCAGAAAGAAATTCAGCCCGAATACGATAAAAACGAAGCCCAAAAGGCAGGCAGTGAAGTTGTAGATGTGTTTCATGGATTTGCTTGGATTTTACTGGAGATCAAAAAGAAGGGCATTGGTCCTCGAATTGGCAGTCAGTGTCAAAGTGCCTGATACTTCCGTGGCTACCGCATCGCCTGTTTCCAGAGTGATGCCGTTCAAGACAACTGAACCCTCAGCAATCTGAAGCCATATGCCTCGCCCCTCGCGGACTTCGTGTTGAATCGACTGCCCTGGCTCGAGAAGGATGCGGAAAATTTCAGCATCCTGCTGAATGCATGCGGAGCCCTCGCGACCATCGGGAGAAATGACCAAAACCTTGGGATCATCGGCGTGACGGGGCGAAGGATGCCACTCGGTATAGGAAGGCTTGAGACCATTCTCGCGGGGTTGAATCCAGATTTGCAGGAAGTGTGTGGCCTCAGTGGCGGATGGATTGAACTCGCCGTGCCGCACGCCAGTTCCGGCGCTCATGAGCTGAATCTGCCCAGACTTGAGGATGCGTTCATTGCCAAGGCTGTCGCGATGGGCGAGCGCACCTTCCAAGACATAGCTGAAAATTTCCATCTCGCGGTGAGGATGCTCGGGAAAGCCTCGACCGGCGGCGACAATGTCGTCATTGATCACCCGCAGGCTTCTGAAGCCCATGTGTGAGGGATCGTAGTAATCCGCGAAACTGAATGTGTGGCGACTGCGAAGCCATCCATGATCGGCCAAACCACGCTCCGAGGAACGCCGCAAGGTGATCTCGGATGTTGGGACCTGTGTTTGCATGTGCTCAGACTACGGAAATGAGGCTTTAGAGGAAATAGTTGTTTCCAGAAGATTTCTCAGCCGAATGTGAGCGCGCAGGGCTGAGGTCGACTGGCCTTAGGCTTTATTCTATTTCTGGAGTGTCTCGGGCGGCATGCCATACACGAATGACCTCGATCAACTTGGACTCATCATTGAGACGGTAAATGATTCGACAGGGGGAGACGATTACCTCGTGCAAATCCTGCTTATTGAATTCCGGAACGACTCGTCCCATGCGCGGATGCTCCTGCAGCATCTCAACCCGGGCCACAATTCGGTAGCCAAAATGTTCAGCCCGCTGCGAGCTGTCTTTCGAAATATATTTTACAAGGCTGCGTAGATCTCGTTGTGATGTCCGGGACCAAATTATTCGGTAAGCCATGCCGCCAATTGCTTTTTGATTTCTTCGTGCGGAACGGTGTCGCCGCAGTCGATGTCATCAATACCTTTCTGAATCGCTGCCAAAAACTCCACGCGATCAGCGATTTGATCGATTGAAGCATCATCGGGAAGCTCCTGAATCGCGTCTAAAACAAGCTCTTTTTGGCTCATGAGTTTGAATTTACCACAGACATGTCAGCGCAGCAATATTTCTGCAGCAATATTTCTGTTGTCCAATGCGGTGCGCTATCGCTGCTTGCAAGGCATTCCGGTGAAAATTTTTAATCCTGTCATTCTTTTTAAAAATCCGTTTTCGGGCTAAAATATCAGAAGAAAAAATGCCCCAGCTTCCCAGTGACCTATCCCGCTCGCTTTCGGCATTCCTCCTGCCCGCGAAGCGGAATTAGTAGGCATGCCGGAAGTGGCGAAGGCATAATGATTAGGTCCATGCGTTCGTATTATTATGCGTAATGAAACCTGAGTTGTGCTATCTCAAGGTTCTTTTCATCAATTCGGTAAACCATACGATGCTCATCCGTGATACGGCGAGACCAGAACCCAGCAAGGGCGTGCTTCAAAGGTTCAGGTTTCCCGATCCCGTCATAATGGCTCCGCACAGTGTCCTTGATCAGTTCGTTGATTCTTCTGATCATTTTTTTATCCGTTTGCAACCAGTGCTGGTAATCTTCCCAAGCTTGGGGAGAAAAAACAAGATTCATGCCTCCGCGAGGTCTTTAACATTCTTTTTCAAGGTCTTTCCAGAGTTAAGACTCTCAATCGAAGCAATTAAGCGCTTTGCGTTGGCAGGTGTCCGAAGTAGATAAGCAGTCTCCTGAAGTGATTCATAGTCATCAAGCGAGAGCATGACTACAGCCTGATCACGATTGCGCGTAATGATAACAGGGTCATGATCAACGCAAACTCTGTCCATTGTGGAGGCGAGATTTTCTCTCGCTGCGGTGTATGTCATTGCAGTCATATGGACAGTATCATGCACAGGCACAAGAACCGTGTCAAGGACGATATTTTTCTGGCGAACGCCCGCAATCACTTGTTCCACTTGCTTCTGGCGCCAAAGTCCGCCCGGCAGGAGATATGCCATAAGCAACTAATGCAAAGGAATTAGCTTAATCTGCCCGTCCGGCGTATTCTTCTTTGATTCGCTCACTCAGCCACACTTTGATGATCGATTGTCGCGTGACTCCAATGAGGTTGGCTTGACGATCCAATTTTTGGATCATCCAAATAGGCAAATCAACATTAACTCGCTTTTGGTCCAGGTTGGGCCGACGAAGGGTAGTCATGTCGAGGTAGGGAAGAATGTCTTCCTTGCCTTCATCAAAGATTTTATCCAGTTCTTCTGCTTTCATAATATATTTCTTCCTCCTGATTTCTGGCCCGCCGCACGAAGTTGGGCTGTCATGATGCAAAAATAGCGCTGAGACTCAAGGACCTCAATTGTTTCCTTGCCTAACGTCCGCGATCACCGGCACCTGCCCGTGGCCATTACTTTTTGGCGTCGATGTGGAAAAGCCATTCGATTACACCCTTGACTTTCTGCAAATCCGCATCCGGCAGGCGTCCAATCATACGCTTGAGTTCATGATGCTGTATTGTTGCCCGTCACGATAATCACGGGGGATTTTTTCAAGATAATCAGCGAGGATGAGGGCTGATTTTGCGTGGTCTGGGCGAGGGTTGCTTTCAAATTGAGAGCGGGGATCAGCAGCAAAGAGGCGGGCTGGGCCCGAGGCC
>JAPLTI010000379.1 GCA_026398285.1 Verrucomicrobiota bacterium | reverse complement strand
TCAACGGCGCCATCTACAACAACAAGTGGGATGACGCGCAGTCGGGCATCTTCGCCTACTTCATCAACTACATGACCACTCAGCCTCCCGTTCCGGTGGGTAACGCCACAGCCTCTACGCTGGCCTCACTCGGATTCGCCTGCTTCCTCGCCGGTCGAGTCATCGGCGCAGGTGTCGTGAAAAAGTTTTCTGCCCACACGGTCCTCGGAGTTTACGGCGCGGTGAATGTTCTGCTCTGCGCCTGCGTGATGCTGCGCCTCGGTTGGGCCTCCACCGTGTGCGTGTTCCTCGCCTATTTTTTCATGTCGATCATGTTCCCGACCATCTTCGCGCTGGGCATTTCCGGGCTGGGTGATGGTGCAAAAAAAGCCGCCTCCTTCCTCGTCATGGCGATCATGGGTGGGGCAATTATGCCAAAGCTCATGGGACACATTGCCGACATCTCGAATGTTTCGCTGAGCTTTATCGTTCCGCTTTTCTGTTTCCTCTGCGTGGCGGTCTACGGGTTTTTCTGGAGCAAACTCGGCGGTTCGCCTACATCGACAGCTTCCATCCCGCAAACGAAGACATAAAAAATGCAAAAAACCCTCGATAGCCTCATCAAACTCTCACGCGAAATCGGCAAGGAGGAGCGCCGCTTGGCAATCCTCGGAGAAGGCAATACCAGCGCCGATCTCGGCGATGGCACATTTCTCGTGAAAGCATCCGGCTCCAGCCTCTCGACGCTGGACGAAAACGGCCTCACCCGCGTTCGCATGGAAACCGCTCTCGCGGCCCTTGATGATTCCGCGCTCACCGACTCCGGTGTTCGAACAGTTTTGGAGGCCTCCCGCGTTGATCCAGCATCCAAGCTCCCGTCGGTGGAAACCTTCATGCACGCCATCTGCCTCTCGGAGGGCGGCGCGAAGTGGGTTGGGCACTGCCACGCCGAGTCCGTGCTTTCCATCCTGGCCTCCACACATGGTGCAGCTCCATTTCTTAAACACATCTTCCCCGATGCCATCGTCGTCTGCGGACGCCACCTCGCTGTCGTGCCATACATCGATCCCGGTTTGGAACTCGCCCGCAGTGTCCGCGCCTCCCTGCGCCAGCACATGGCAACCCACGGCGCCGCTCCCAAGGTCATTCTCCTCGAAAATCACGGTCCAGTGGCTCTCGGCGCCAGCGACACCGAGGTTTTCAATATCCTTCTCATGCTCGACAAATGGGCGCGCATCCTTTGCAACACGCTCGCCATGGGCGGTCCACGCTTCCTGCCGGAAACCGTCAGCGACCGCATAGATAATCGCCCCGATGAACACTACCGCCGCGCCCAAATCGCCAAAACCGCCTAAAAAACTTAAAACTTAATACTTAGAAACTCCACCTATGACCAACCTCCCTAAAATCGGCATCCGTCCGACCATTGATGGCCGCCTCGGCGGCGTTCGCGAATCCCTCGAAAAACAAACCATGGCCATGGCCAAGAACACGGCCGCGCTTCTGAGCTCCAAACTTCGCCACCCGACCGGCGAGGCCGTGGAGTGCGTGATTGCCGATACCTGCATTGGCGGCATCCGCGAAGCAGCCGCGTGCGCCGACAAGTTCCGCCGTGAGAATGTGGGCGTCTCTCTCACCGTCACACCCTGTTGGTGCTACGGCTCCGAGACTATGGATACCGACCCGCTCACACCCAAAGCCGTCTGGGGTTTCAACGGCACAGAGCGTCCCGGCGCGGTCTATCTCGCTGCTGTGCTTGCCGCACACACCCAGAAAGGCCTGCCCGCCTTCGGCATCTATGGCCGCGATGTGCAGG
>JAPLTI010000103.1 GCA_026398285.1 Verrucomicrobiota bacterium | reverse complement strand
CGCCACCTGACGAGCCAGCCCCCGCAGTCGAGGAATCACCCGCCGAGCCTGCGGAAGCCCATGCAGAGCCGGAGAGCGAAGCTCCGCCGCGCCGACTTGCGGAAATCATCAGCAATCTACCCACTTTCCAACGCGTCACGGAAACGACTTTTCTGACACTCAAACCACTCGCTCCCGAAGCGCAGCCATCAAACGCCGCATCGGAATCGGAGCTTCCCGACCAACACGCTCTGCAGGCGCTCTTCATGACGGATGAAAACCTGAGCACCGGCCGCGTTGTTGAACTCTGCGGCGGGCTACCTGGGATCCAGTCTTGCGTTCTCACCTCGGAGAATCAAGTCGTCGCCTCCCACAACATTCCCGATGGCTTGGACATCGTATCGCTCAGCTCCAATGCTGCCGCCATGATGAGAGCCATGCACGACGCCTCGGCAGGCATGGGTATCGGAGAAATCCCTGCCGTCACGCTCCACACGGCGAGAGGCCCGCTGAGTATTTTTCAGAAGGAACATCTCGCCATGCTGGTTTTCCACGGGGAGCGGGGCTTCGTTCCGGGCGTGAGGGAAAAAATGACCTCCGCCCTTACAGAGCTCACCCGCGCACCGCTCGCACTCCCTGCTCCGGCAACTGAGGGCTGAATGCCATTGCCGCCGGGCGGCACATCATTTAAAGACAAACACCACTATGATGGAACTTGTGCAAAAGGGCGGCCCCCTCATGTGGCTCATCCTCGCCTGCAGCGTCACCGGCCTCGGGGTCTTTCTGGAGCGCATTATTTACTTTCACCGCGCATCGATCCAGACGGGGGACTTCCTGCGCGGCTTGGCGAATCTCATCAAAAATAAAAACTACGCTGAGGCGATCCAGGAGTGTGCGGCATCCCCCGGCCCAGTCCCGCGCGTGCTCCATGCGATGCTTCTGCGGCATGACGCGCCGCGCGCTGAGCTGCGCGACATCGCGCAGGAGGCAGGCCAACTCGAGGTTCCGCGACTGGAGCGCAACCTGGCCCTTCTTTCAACCATCGCTTATGCCACGCCACTCATCGGCTTGCTTGGAACGATCCTCGGCCTGTTGACGGCGTTTCAGCAAATCACCACTCACGGCGGCTATGCAACAGCGGCCGAAATCGCAGGCGGCGTCTACGAGAGCCTGCTCACCTCCGCAGCCGCTCTCACAGTGGCTCTACCGGCATTTGTCGCCCACAGCTATCTCTCCGCGAGAGTGAACAATGCCATACACGACATCGAGCGCGCAGGCGTCGAGATGCTCGAAATCCTCCGCGCCCCATCCAACGACCAAGCGTGAAACTCCAACGCTCGCCGAGCCTGCATCCAGCCCTGCTTTTCATCGCGCCATCTCTCGATGTGGTGCTGGCCTTGATTTTTTTTATCATCCTGAGCACCTCCTTCCTTTTGCAGCCGGGCGTGGGCGTCTCGGTGCCGGACTCCCCCTTCCTGCTCGCCCCGCAACGGAATCCGCTCATCATCAGCATCGTCGCAGCGCCACTCTCCTCCGTGTATTTTGAAAACGAAGAGACGAACCTCGAAGAGCTTCGCAACAAGCTCCGCGCACGCACGGGAAGAAATCACACGCTCATCATCAAGACCGACCGCCACGCGCCGTTTGAAAAACTGGCCGCCGTCATGAACATCTCGCTTGGACTCGGCTACCCCACCGTTATTGCCACTTCGGAGGACAAGTGAAATCCGCCACACTGCTTTTCAAGTGGCCCCACCGCCATCGCATTCACCTCCTCTTGCCGAGTATGCTAGTCCTCGCCGCGCTTACGCACGGCGGGATTTTTTTCCTCTTCTCGGTAGCCAATCCGCCTCTCAAAGCCGATGGGCTCAACCCCGCACGCGTTTTTTTCCTCGACGAAGGCAGCCCCGAACTCGCCCAACTCGAGACCATCCTTGCGTCGAACGACCCAGCCCTTTTTGCGCCACGCCACGGATCTTCTTCCGCGAGAGAATCCACCGCCACCTATGTTCCTCAATACGCCTCAGCCAAAACCGCCCTCCTCAACATGCCACCGCGAAGCAAGCCGGTTGTAGGCACCTCCCCCAACCCAGATCCTGTTTTAGTCAGAAAACCCCAGACCTCGCCTGCGACCACGGCACCACTCCCTGACTCGAACCGCCTGTCCGCCTCGCCGGAGCTGACCTCGCGCCTGCCAGAATCTCCCAAAGAAATATCCTTCCCCCAAGGCACGACCGCCGACGCCCTTGATTCTGCTTCGTTTTTTGTAGGCGTTCGATCCGATGGCACCGTGGCCCATATCCTGCCGGCCCGATCCTCTGGCGATACGAAACTTGACCACCAGACACTACAAATCCTGCAATCCCTGCGCTTCGCCCCCGCCGAAAATATCCCGCTTGCCTGGGGATTCGTGAACCTCCATTTCGCCACAAGCCCGTCCCGCCCCGTCGATCCATGATTCGCATGCCACTGC
>JAPLTI010000085.1 GCA_026398285.1 Verrucomicrobiota bacterium | reverse complement strand
ACTACGGAACTTACCCGAACTCCAGCAACCTGGTCTGTACCAATAATGCCACCCTCAGCAACAACCTCGCAAACATCAGCTTCTACAGCGGAAACGGGTCAGGTGTCATAGGAAATGGTTTTGAGGTCAGTAGTTTCAGCGATAGCTTCGGTTCCGGCTCCCTCATCATAGCCGTCCCCGAACCCGAAACCTACATCACCGCCGTCGCCCTCCTCCTCGGCTTCACCTTCTACCAAATCCGCCTCGCCCGCCACGGCCAAGGCCTCCTCTCCCGCGTCACAATCCTGCGCAGCGTAGCCAAACGAAAACCCTTTGGAGGGGCAGCCTTTGCCTTGCTCGACCCCTGCTCGCTGCGCCCTTCGGGCCATCTGCGATGTGCTTCCTCCGCCCCGCCCGGGGCTTCGGTTGGCCTGACCCAAATATCAAACACGGAAGGCCTTTAAAGACATAATCGAAGCGAAGCGGAGAAAGACTGCCTTGGGTAGCCCGAAGGGTGAGCACAGCGAATCAATTTACAGAATTTAATGGATAAGACCGGACTTTTAGACACTCGCACCGCAACCGCATCGATTGGCGAACGCCGCTTCGCGGCTGAAGACCAAAGGGAGGGCCATCGTCCCGCATGGCCCAAATATCAAACACGGAAGGCGTGGAATGACAGCCAGACACCTCCCCGCCAAAATAGCCCAAGCCACGCCTTGCGCGTGCACGACCGAGACGGTCATGCTCCCCTCGGCCGCCGCTTCTCTCCGAGCCGCTGCGCGGCTGAAAAATGGGGCATGCGAGGACGATGCCTCTCCCGTATTCACAATTCGCCCTCATTTTAAATTTCCCCTAATCAAACCAAACCCAAACAACCCAATATGAAAAAACTGCCGAAAATCGCCAAATCCCACATTGCCGGAATCTCGTTTGCTGTCGCCATGGTTTCAACGCCCTGCCTGCTTCAAGCTCAAAACGCTGGAGAAAATTTGTTAAAAAACGGAGGTGCGGAGTCGGGAGATAGTGCCGGTTGGATCGAGTTTCCATCGATCTCCTCTAATGCCAAGGAAGGTTCAAAAGCATTTGTCTGCAAGCCAAGTGGAGGAATGGTTCGTTCCGAGGAATTAACCCCCGTCGATCCAGAACTCCGCTACAAGTTGTCAGCTTTCTTCAAGTCCGAAGGCGCGGAGGTAACAAAGATGAGCTTGGGTCTTTTTTGCTATGATGCGGATGAAAAAGAGATCACGAGTGCGCACATCACGCCCATTACAGGCACAGAAACCAAGTTGCGCGAACCAGCCAGCAAGGGAGACACGGTCTTGAAAATCGAGAACGGACAACAATGGGTGTTCGATACAAAATGGACACCGGAGTATGGGTTTGTTGCGTTCGATGTGGATGATTCCGGCGCTTACAGCGACCTTCCCAATCGCAACCTCAGCGGTGCAGGACTCAAATCGATCCGCCAAGTGGGGGGACAATGGGAGGTGGAACTTGCCAAACCCTTGGCCGCCGATTTTGTGGCTGGCACCAAAGTGCGCCAACATAGAGCGGAAGGTGCTTGCCTGTGGCTTGTTCAACAGCCAATTGGAAATGATTGGAAGGAATTCAAAGGACGCATTTCCGGCCTGAGCGAGGGCGTGAAGCAGCCTGGAAAGTTTTGGCCAGGCACCAAGTTCGTCAAAGTTGCTATTATAAATGAGACACCCGACTTCAAAGATTCCGTTCTTGTGGATGAAGTGGTCTTTACCCAAGTGGAGTGACATCCGCCGCAGTGCCAAACGAAAACCCTTTGGAGGGTCAGCCTTTGCCTTGCCCGCCCCCTGCTCGCGGCGCCCTTCGGGCCATCGGTGATGTGCTTCCTTCGCACTTCCCAGTGCTTCGGTTGGCCTGACGGGGGCCGACTTGCACCGCAAGCAAATCCTCCTGGCATCATAACCCTCATCAATTCTAAGTCTCAGCTTTAAACACATTGTGAAATTATCATC
>JAPLTI010000209.1 GCA_026398285.1 Verrucomicrobiota bacterium | reverse complement strand
CAGATCGCCGAGTATCCTTGGCAAGGAATTTAAATCTGAATTTAAATCTGAAACATCCACTGCTGGACGAGCGAGTCCGGTTACTTCGTGGGATTTCGACCAGCATTTTAATAGAGAACCTGCAAGCCGCCCCTGGGATCCAACTATCAAAACGCGCGTTTTCTTTTCAGGCATATCCGAACTTTTTTTGTCTTCGGCGTTTTTACGCTTGCAAAATACTTTTGTCCCTTCATTTTGTTCAACCCTTCTTAAATAGGAAATACTTTATGGCATACGCAGTCATCCAAACAGGCGGAAAACAATACCGCGTTGAATCTGGCAATGAGATCGAAGTCGAGAAACTCGACGTCGAACCCGGCGCGGCACTTGAAATCTCTGAAGTCCTACTCGTCTCGGACGGCGGCAAACTCCACGTTGGAGCACCTTTCGTGGATGGTGCTTCCGTGAAGGCCACTGTGGTCGATCAATTCAAAGACGATAAGGTCATCGCTTTCAAATTCCGTCGCCGCAAAGGCTATCACCGCACCGTCGGCCATCGCCGCCGCCTCACCACACTCAAAATCGAATCCATCTCAACTAAGTAACTTTTTATGGCTCATAAAAAAGGACAAGGCAGTGTCAAAAACGGACGTGACAGCATCAGCAAGCGTCTTGGCGTTAAAAAATTCGGCGGCGAGTCCGTCATCGCCGGTAACATCATCCTCCGCCAGCGTGGAACCAAATTCGAGCCCGGCAGCAATGTCGGCCTCGGCCGTGACTACACGATTTGGGCTCTCGTGGATGGCCACGTGAAATTTGACCGTAATGGTCGCCGTGTGAACGTTGTGCCAGTTTCCGCGAACTAATTCGTTCCACAGCTCAATAAATCTTAAAAACGCGCCGACACAATCGGCGCGTTTTTTATTGTTCTGAAAAATACGCAAGCACTGCTTCTCAAGCGTCCAAATAGCTCGCAGACCGTGTGTCCAACCGAATAGTATCGCACCATGGAACGCAGATTGGATGAGATTGCAGAGGGGATTCTTGCCTCCTACGAAGAGGTTGGAGGTTTGAATAATACGGACGGTCACAATCTGCCCTCCAAGCGAGCACTGGACAATCTTTGCGAACAGTTGCTTCAGTTTTTATTTCCGGGTTTTCATGATGAGCGGCCTATTCACAAAAGCGAATTGGCCTCAATCACCCGCGAACGGCTCGGGGCTCTGGCGGAGCAGTTTGAGGATCAGATTGGAAAAAGCCTTTTGGTCACAAATCCTCAAGCGCCGACATCGCTCGCCAACGAAGTCCTGATGCGCTTTCTCGGTTGCATGCCTGCGGTGCGGGAGTTGTTGAGAACCGATATTCTTGCCGCTTATGAAGGCGATCCTGCCGCCGTAAGCAGTGAGGAGATTATTCTTTCCTACCCCTTTCTTGAGGCCATTGCGATCCAGCGGTGCGCCCATGTGCTCTATCGCGAGGGCGTGCCCCTTCTGCCGCGAATGATGACCGAGTGGGCCCACACGCGAACTGGCATCGATATCCATCCCGGCGCGGAAATCGGGGAGTATTTTTTCATCGATCATGGCACCGGCGTCGTCATCGGTGAAACATGCCGCATCGGCAAACGCGTGAAGCTCTACCATGGCGTAACGCTTGGAGCCCGCAGCTTTGCCAAGGATGAGTCCGGACAAATCGTGAAGGGCGGGAAGCGCCATCCCGAAGTTGGAGACCGTGTGACGATTTACCCGAATTCCACAATTCTTGGTGGCGAGACTTTAATCGGTGATCGTAGCACCATCGGCGCCAACGTTTTCCTAATGCAAAGCGTTCCTTCGGATTCGCTGGTGGTTTACGAGGAGAAACAATTGCGTATCCTTAATAAATCCAAACGCACTGCATCCGAGGAAATCGAATGGTTTATCTAGATCACAACGCCACCACACCCCTAGCCAGCGAGGCTAGAGAGGCCATGTTGCCTTTTCTCGACGGGGAGTATGGGAATCCATCCTCCATCCATTCGGCGGGGCGTCGTGCGCGAGCAGCGGTGGATGATGCCCGCGACCGCATGGCGGCTTTGCTCGGGGCGAAGGCGCATGAGATTATCTTTACGGGAGGTGGCACCGAGTCTTGCAACCTGGGCCTGATAGGTATCGCCCGCGCCCATGCCGTGCGCGGCAAACATATCATCATTTCCGCTGTGGAGCACCATGCCGTCCTCCATGCGGCCGAACACCTGCAGCATTTTGAAGGTTTCGAGGTCACTCTCCTTCCGGTGGATTCCGCCGGAGTCGTTGATCCTGCGCTTTTGGCCCGTCTGATTCGCAAGGAGACCAGCATTGTCTCTATCATGCATGCGAATAACGAGACTGGGGTAATCCAGCCGCTTGAGGAAATCGCAGCGGTCTGCGCAGAGCGTGGTGTGTTTTTTCACACAGATGCCGTTCAGACATTCGGAAAAATTCCTGTCACCACCTCGTTGCCCGGACTTTCAGCCATTTCCATTGCTGCTCACAAATTCTATGGTCCGAAAGGTGTGGGAGCTCTTTATCTTCGTGCCGGCATTGCGCTCTCACGCACGGCCTATGGCGGTTCGCATGAAAACTCCCGTCGTCCGGGAACAGAAAATGTCGCCGCCATCGTGGGAATGGTAGCGGCCGCCGAAGTCGCAATCAACCGCGCTGCAGAGGAGGCGGAGCGCCTTGCTCCACTCCGTGAGAGGCTCTGGGAGGGGATTCATTCCGCCTGCCCGCAGGCGATTCGAAACGGTGACCCGGCACGATCACTTGCCAACACACTGAATGTCAGCTTCCCGGGGGCGGATGGAGAATCGCTTTTGATGGG
>JAPLTI010000054.1 GCA_026398285.1 Verrucomicrobiota bacterium | reverse complement strand
CAATTTCGCCACCCGAGCGGTGCACAGAGCTCGAATCATCGGTGCCACAAGCCGCGTGATCAAGCGGAAAATCCCCTCGACACGGGCTTCGCGGGCAAATACGAGTCATCGGCAATGGATTCACAAAGCGAAATCACACTCAGCCGCGATTGCGACGCGGTGCAAATTCCAAGCGGCCATCCCATCGTTCTGCCTGCGGGCATGGAGGTGGTCATCACCCAGTCTCTGGGCGGCACATTCACTGTGGCGACTCCCGGCGGTCTGGCACGTATTGATCTGAAGGATGCCGATGCGCTCGGGCTGGATCCAGCCAAGGGTATCGAAAAAGTGAAGGTCGAAGGCAGCAAGCAAGAGGCCGTCTGGAACCAGCTGAAATTGGTTTTTGATCCTGAGATTCCCGTGAATGTCGTGGATCTCGGCCTCATTTACGATTGCGATGTCAGGACCCAGGAAAATGGAACCAACACCGTTCTTGTGAAAATGACCCTCACCGCACCGGGATGTGGCATGGGCCCGACCATCGCCGCCGATGCGCGCAGCAAAATCCTCGCTCTCGAAGGAATCGACGAGGCCGATGTCGAACTCGTCTGGGATCCCGCATGGAACCAGTCCATGATCAGTGAGGCGGGTAAAATGAAACTCGGAATCCTCTGACGGACGGCTCCGTCTGGGGGCACAATGTTATTGCACATTGGCCTCGCCGAAGTATCCGGCGAGGATTGTATGAATTTGTTGGGATTCCTGCATCTTTGCCAGTTCACGATTCAGCGGCATTCTTAACGGGCTACCGATCGGCATCGCGTAGCCGTAATTCTCCACCTGAAAAACACGCCCCACCACGCGCAGGGGAAGTCTTGGGTTATTGAAGTCGAAGGATTGCAGCACGGCAGCATCCGCCACGACCGCATCCGCCCGCTTCGCAAGCAGCTCTTTTACCGCTTCATCGATATCCTTTACTGGAATCTCATCGATACCTTTAGTTTTCACATAAATTTCTCCGGGCGAATCGGCTATCACAGCCACAGTCTTGCGCTGGAGGTCGCGCGCGTCCTCGATGGTGTTTGACAATTTCTCCACCGTCATCGCACTGGTGATGCTCGATGTGACATAGGCGACGGAGATGATTCCCAGTAAAACCCACAGCAACAGCACCATCCTTCCCAAAACGCCCGGGAATCCCTTGTAAACCGATTTTCCCGTCAAAGCCAATGTCATGACATAGTAAAACGCCTCCGCAACGCCCTCCTTGTGCCCCTTGGGAAAATCCGGATTGTGTTTTCTTTCAAAGAAAAAAACTGCCGTCGTGAGCATGAGTATGCCGCCCAGAATGATCCAGAAGATTTCCAACTTCGCCAAGTCTTTGATGTCGCCGATTAGCCGGGATTGAAGAGTTTTCTGGTTGTCCGTGGTGAGAATTTGAAGGCCCGAGTGGAAGAAAGGCTGGGAAAACTCAACGCGCGCGAGGTTGTCTTTATTGATCGGACCATTTCCCACCAGGATATCGATCGATCCGTCCGTAATAGCTTGGAGTCCATTTTCTATACTATTGAAGCGGGTGTAGCCAAAGCCCCAGCCATTTTCTGCCGCGATCTTCTCCCAGATATCCACCGCTGCTCCAGTTGGAGTGCTTTCCGCATTGATAAACGGCGGTTGCCCAGCGACTCCAACGCGTAAACTTTGTTGGGCCGCGAAAAGAGAGGTCGTGAAGAGAAGCAGTGCTAGTGCGGTGCACAGGGATTTTGACATCACCATTTTCGAATTTTTGAAATCCAGAAAATCGCCACACCCGACGCCACGGCCAGAAAATTGATCAGATAAAACGGCCAGTAAGCCCCCTCCATGGGTAGCGGAAGCTTCACATTCATTGAAAAAATTCCAACCACCAAGTTGGCCAGCATGATGGCTATCGTCCAGATGGTGAATTGTTTAATGAGAATGTTGAGATTGTGGCTCACGATGGAGGCCCGGGCGTCCATCAGGCCGGCGATAACCTCCGAGTAAATCTCCGAGCGGCGCAGACACTGCTGGTTCTCGATTATGATGTCTTCAAGAATGCGCGTTTGCTCGTGGTCGAGACCAAGGCGGCTGGATGCCTTCATTTTGTCGAACAGGGCGGCGTTCGAGTGGATCGCGTTCAGGATGTAAACGAGGCTTTTTTCGAGCGCGAACATGTTGAGCAGATAGCG
>JAPLTI010000173.1:5408-7576 GCA_026398285.1 Verrucomicrobiota bacterium | reverse complement strand
GACGAACTGGTTCATGCCGGCGTTCGTGAAAAGCAGGTTCGGCGAGTCGGGCATGAGGCTCGAGGACGGAACGATCGTGTGTTGCTTCTCGCGGAAAAAATCGAGGAACGACTGGCGGATTTGAGCGGATGTCATGGTTGAAAAATTGGTCGCGGTAGGAAACCCGAGTCCGGCGGGGTTGGCAATCGCGTTCAGGCGGGAGTTGCGCTACCACCCGCTGCAGTGAGGACTTCGGCGGCTGTTTTAAAATGCATCTTGGCGTGGCTCTCGAGTGCTTCCGGGCCTTTGGATTGAATGAGCGCTATGGCGGCCTGCTTCACCTGCGCCGAGACACCGCGAGGCAATGCCATGCCGGACTCACGGCCTTTCTCCTCCAGCCAATCGATAAATTTCTCACGCGCGAGGATGGATGCCGCCGCGACAGCATAGTCCGACTCGGCCTTGGTGCGCTGGTCGAGTTGGATTTTACGCCCTTTTTCCATCAACGAGCGCTCAAGCACGCGCACATCGGCGAATTTGTCGGAAAGCGCCCGGGGGCAGTCGGGGCATAGACCGCAAAGATCCTCGATCACGCGCGCGTGGCCCCATGCGAGGAGGCGGTTGAGATTTCCGATTTTGCGGTAGAGGTCGTTGTAGCGCGGCGGGGCCACGGTCACGATGCTGGCTGGAACGCGGATCTTGCGGATGGCTGCCGCCAGCTCGCGGATGCGTTTGTCGCTGCTGATGGCCTTGCTGTCTTGAACGCCGGCGTCGCGGAGTTTGCGGGCGATTTCGGGATTCACATAAACGCCAGCGATGACGAGCGGTCCAAAAAGGTCGCCCTTCCCGCTCTCGTCGATGCCGAAGTGCGGCTCGAACAGCCCGGGATTCTGTTCCTCCTCCTGTCCAAATGACGCCTCGCCCAAAACGCGCGGTTCGAGGGTGAAGAGAATGAAATCCTCGATTCCCTTGCCCTGGATAACAGCTTTCGGGCCTTTTTCATAAACAGCCACGGTGAGCTTCGGTCCGCGCGCGAAGTAGAGCATATAAGGCTGAGCCTCAAACTCGTATCCCTCTCCGGCCAGAATACCACGGAGGGTTTGTGCCTGCTCGTTTGTGAGCGGTGCCGTGTGGGTATTCAGAGGTTTTGCGGAAGACATCCGCGTGTTTTGTGCGTAATCCATCCGGCGTGTCGAGATGTTAAAAAATACTGCAGTTGATTTCAACAAGGCGCTCCAGAAATGGTTCCGCGCACACGGCCGTGTCCTGCCTTGGCGGTCGAACCCATCGCCCTATGCCGTTCTGGTTTCCGAATTCATGCTCCAGCAAACGACTGTCGCCGCCGTTCAGCCGTATTTCCGGCGATGGATGAAACGATTTCCCGATGTGGCATCCCTTGCCGCCGCGCCTGAGGAGGATGTCATGAAGCACTGGGAGGGACTTGGCTACTACTCCCGCGCTCGCAATCTGCACCGCGCGGCGAAGGCGATCGTTGCGCAGTTTGGCGGCAGCATTCCCGGCGACCTCGACCTCCTGCGCGCTTTGCCGGGAGTCGGGCCCTACACGGCTTCGGCTATTGTGGCTTTCGCCTTCGACAAGCCGGTGCCGGTTTTGGACGCCAATATCCAGCGCGTCATCGCCCGGCTTTTCGATTTCCAGGAAAACATCTCCACCGCTTCTGGAAAAAGATTTCTCGATCAAGCCGCATCCTTCCTGCTTCCGAAAAAAGGCGGACGCCTCCACGCTTCCGCCCTGATGGATCTCGGCGCCACGCTCTGCTGCGCGGGTGAGCCGGATTGCGCCGCCTGCCCGGTCAAAGCCTTTTGCAGAGCCACAAATCCCTCCCTGCTCCCCGTGAAGCCCGCCAAAAAAACCATCACGCAACAGGAAGACTGGCGCGCAGTCAGTATGCGAAAGGGTGGCATTTTTCTCATCCCATCCCCGGGACCGACTTGGAAAGGACTCTGGCTCCTGCCTCCCGGAGAGCCTTCCTCCGAGCCCCTTGCCGAGATCAGCTACGCGATCACCCGCTACAAAGTGCAACTTCGACTTGTCCACGCGGAGCCGATCGCAGGCTGGCAGGCTTTTTCTCTTCAAAATCTGCCTCCCATGCCCAGTCCCCACCATCGAGCGATCGAGGCCGTCCTCGCGCGAAAAAACAATTTGTAACCCGCCGGACCATCAGGCAC
>JAPLTI010000173.1:0-5379 GCA_026398285.1 Verrucomicrobiota bacterium | reverse complement strand
TTCTCCTTCCCCTGTTGCTTCTTGCCGGATTCACTGCGCCCCTCTCCGCCCAGGAATCGGGTGACATCCCTGGAACTCCTGTCGGCTACACCTCGCCGGATGCCATGCTCGGCTACTCGCGCTTCTGGTCGTATTACGATCCCTATCCCTCAAATTTCATCGGCTCGAGCGAGTGGTTCGATGGAAACGCCCTAACTGGCGACTGGTGGGGCGTCCGAAATTTTCTCGATGACAGCGGCGTGGAACTCTCCGCCAGCTACACGAACAACATCGCTGGCAATCCTGTTGGCGGCATGACCCAGAGCTTCGCCTATGCCGACAACTTCAGCTTCGGCATGCAGCTCGACTTCGAGAAGTTGATCAAATGGCAGGGCCTCACCCTCACCGTCAGCGCCCTCGACCGCAATGGCAGCAACCTCTCCGCACGCAACATCGGCAACCAGTTCACCGTCCAGCAGGTCTACGGCACCGAGACCGTCGTTTTTTATGCGCTCGTCCTCGAACAGCGCCTGCTCGAAGACAAGCTCGGCATCAAGCTCGGCCGGTTTTCGACGGGTGACGACTTCGCCTCCTCGCCCCTCTACTGGCTCTACATGAACAACGGCATCGACGGCAACCCGCAGGCCCTGCCCGTCAATACCGCATTCACTTCATATCCCGCATCAGTCTGGGGTGCGCGCCTGCGGGTCGATCCCTCGCCCGAGTGGTTCGCCATGGGCGGCATCTATCAGGCCACCTCCCTCAACCTCTACCGCGACCACGGCCTCGACTGGAGTATAAATAACTCCGACGGCGTCCTCATGATCGGGCAAGTAGGCTGGACTCCCGAGTTCTTCAAAAAACCCGCAGCCGCTTCCAAGCCATCCGATGGAAAATCCCTCGCCGAAGGCAAGACCGTGCGGCTTGTTTCGCCGGATGCCGGTATGCAAGGCCTGCCCGGCCACTATTGGTTCGGCGCCTATTACTCGCCTTGGCAGTTCGCGCAATTCGGTTCGACCGAGACCGCATCGAATTCCTACGGCTTCTACTGGCACGCCGATCAGATGGTCTGGCAGGAAGAAGCCGGCAGTGACCAGGGCCTCACCCTGTGGTCCGCGTTCGTTCTCTCCCCGCAGCAGAACATCTCGAAGCTCCCTTTCCAGGTGAACTCCGGCATCGTTTACAAAGGCCTCGTCCCCGCCCGCGACTACGACACCACCATGCTCGGCTTCGTTTATGGAAATTTCAGCGACGACTATGCCGGCACCGTGGCGGCGACCGGCGCAGGCACGCCTTCCTACGAAATCGCCCTCGAGGCCGGCTACCGCATTCAGGTAACCAAATTCGCCTATATCCAGCCGAATGTGCAGTGGATCATCAATCCCGGCGGCACGGGAAACATTCCGAACGCCCTCGTGCTGGGCGCTCAGATGAATGTGACCTTCTAAAAAATGGCGCTACGGCGACAGGCTCTGCTGCTCGGTCTTGCAGGGCTTGTTGCGTTGGCCCCACACATCCGTTCGGACGAGACAAAGCCCGACTCTGCCGTTCTCATCGAGTGGCTCTTACAGGACGGGCGCGATTTAAAGGGCATTCCCTTCAGCGAGGTCCTCGCAGCCACCACGGGAAAAAAAATCCTGCCTGTGGATTTAGATGCCGCCTGGCTCCGGCGCCTCGCCACCGTGCTCGACCGCACCCTCGCCGCGATGAACGACCCCGCGCACCCGATCCACAGCGTGGGTCGCATCAATGAAGCCAGCCGCTTTATCGAGGATCAACTGATGGCGGAGTGCAATAAAGAGCCGGGCTGGTCGTGCGGCATCCCACGCACCTCCGCAGGAGAGGAACAGCGCAGCGGCTACCCCGACCTCCGGCTCGTTCTGGAGGATCAGAGCGTGGTTTACCTCGACCCGAAACTCTTCGCTCGCGGTTCGAAGACCAGCACGCTCCGCACCTTCTACTACGAGCCGAAATCCACCACCAGTAAGGTCCAGGACGACGCACGGCATCTGCTCGTCGGCGTCCAGCACAACGGTGGCGAAGGCGGAAAAATCCGCTTCGAGGAGTGGGACCTCGTCGATATCTCAAAAATCAAGGTCCAGCTGAAAGCCGAGTTCCAAGCCTCGAACAAGGATCTGTATCGCGGTGACACCATTTTGTTAAAAAGCCCGCCTTCAAGATCACCATGAACAAACCCGCCACCATTTCCTGTCCCGCCATTTTCGACAAAGATCTGCCGCAAGCCGAAGCGATGCCCGAAAACCTCGCCCTCTCCGCTCCTGTTCTCATGCAGCAAGGCTGGCTTGATGCTCCTGAGCCGGATTTCCTGCCGGCGGAAATCCGCGTGGGATGGACACCCTCTCGCCTTATCGTTCTGGCCGACATTCCCGACCGCGACATCTTTACCGAGGCCACCGGTCCGAATCAGAAAATGTGGGAACTCGGCGATGTATTCGAGATTTTCCTCAAGCCGGAAGACCGCTCCGATTATGTTGAGCTGCATGTCACTCCGCCGAATTTTCGCCTGCAATATCAGATCGAATCGCCAGGCAAGCCAGCCACCGAGCTTCCCGATGGTGTTTTTTCAAGCCGTGTAAAAATCGACACTTCAAACCAAAAATGGACGGTTTACGCAGAGGTCCCTGCCACCCTCGTGACCGGGCGTGACCAAATCGCGACCGGCGAGGCCTGGCTTTTCTCCTTCAGCCGCTACGATGCCTCCCGCGATGGCCGCCCACCCATCCTGTCCTCCACTTCGCCGCATCAGGCCATAAATTTTCACCGCGTCCACGAGTGGGGAAAAATCACCTTTTGCTCATAACTCACTGAGGTCTCCGAAAAGCCCGGCCACAGTTCTCCCGCTCACAAAACCCAACTTCTCGCGAAGTGATAGTCCTTCAAGCAACCACTAGCCCGTTCACAGCGGAGATCAAAGCGCGTTCGTCGCCGATGGCGAATTCCTCTCCGGTTGGCATTTCGAGTGATCGGCCGTTTGGAAGCACGAACTCCAAGATGAGGGGACGAGGGCCGGGGTTGGCATTTACGGCTGCGAGGATTTTTTGTAGGGCGGTTTCATCGAGCCGCTCGCGCGCGAGTCGTAGTCGAACCGGGCGCACGGACGTTTTTTCCTTTAGCGCGGTTGTGGCTCCGGCTGTCGCACGGATCGCTTCGTCACGGCGGGTGATGCGTGTGTTAATCGATACGGCCGTGCCTGCGACGAAGAGCGCGGCATTTTTGGAGAAGGATTCATCCCACGCGGTGATTTCGAGCGAGCCGGTGAAGTCTTCGAGGATCAGGATGCCAAAAGGTTTGCCGTCCTTTTTAGAAAAGCGCTTTTCGACGGACATGATCAGGCCCGCGAGTTTGAATGTGCCGGGTTCGGTGGCCTCCCTCGCTTGCGCGATGGTGTTGTATTTTCCAGAGTCGAAATTCCCCGCGTAACTGTCGAGTGGGTGTCCGCTCACATAGTAGCCGAGGAGCTCCTTCTCGTGTTTGAGCGTATCCAAATTGCTCCAAGGCTCGATCTTGGCGGCATTGGAGGATTTTTTCGGCGGTGTGAGCGGCGTGTCGCCGAAGAGCGAGAACTGTCCGCTCGCGCGGTCGCGCTGGAGCGAGGCGGCGGTGGCCATGGAGGATTCGATCTCGGCGAAGAGGGCTGCGCGGTTTTTATCCAGGCAGTCGAAGGCGCCGCATTTGACAAGGCTCTCGAGAATCTTGCGGTTCACCGTGCGGGAATCGAGGCGCGAGCAAAAATCCTCCAGCGTGCGGAAGGTGCCGCCTTTTTCCCTCTCGGCAATGGCGGATTCCATCGCGCCCGCGCCGACATTTTTGATGGATGCCAGTCCGAAGCGAATGCCCGGGCCGTCAGTCTCGGGGGCGAACTTCAGCGCGCTAGCGTTGATGTCCGGCGGCAGCACGGGAATTTCCATGCGGCGGCACTCGGCGATCACCACGGCGAGACGGTCGGTGTCGTTGGCATCGAAGGTGAGCATGGCGGACATGAACTCGCGCGGGAAGTGGGCCTTCAGGTAAGCGGTCTGGTAGGAAATCCAGCCGTATGCGGCGCTGTGCGACTTGTTAAAGCCGTATTGCGCGAATTTCTCGATGAAGCCGAAGATGGCGTCGGCAACTTTGGGAGGAATGTTGTTGTGTGTGCCGCAGCCTTCGACGAAGCGTTTGCGCTCCTTCTCCATTTTTTCGGCGTCCTTTTTTCCCATCGCGCGGCGGAGCAGGTCGGCCTCGCCGAGCGAGTAGCCCGCAAGCACACTCGCGGCCATCTGCACCTGCTCTTGATAGACAATGATGCCGTGGGTTTCCGAACAGACCTTCTCGAGAAGAGGATGCAGGTATTCGACCTTTTTTATCCCCTTTTTGCGCTCGATGTAGTCGTCAATGAACTGCATCGGGCCTGGACGATAAAGCGCGCCGATGGCGATGATGTCTTCAATGCAACCCACATCGAAGCGCTTGCAGCAATTCGTGATGCCGCCGCTTTCCATCTGGAAAACCCCAAGCGTTTCGCCCCGGTTGTAAATATCAAAGGAGGGTTTGTCGTCGCTGGGGATGAGGTCGATGTTGAAATCCGGCACCTTCGCGTGGATCAGACGCACCGCTTCCTGCATAATCGTGAGCGTGCGCAGGCCGAGGAATTCCATCTTGATCATGCCGAGTTCGGTAAGCGGGCCCATGGCATATTGGGTCACGACTTCGTTTTCCTTGCCCCGGCAGAGGGGGATAAATTCATCCAGCGGACGGTCGCCGATGACCACGCCGGCAGCATGGATGCCCGTGTTACGGCTCAGTCCCTCGAGCACGGTGGCGTAGTCCCAAAGCTGGCGAACGGGTGCCTCGTTTTCGATGGCTGTCTGCAGCTCGGGGTTCTTCTCACGCGCCTTCTCGAGGTCGATGTTCAGCTCGTTCGGGATCATCTTTGCCACGCGGTCGCCGTCCGAGTAGCTCCAGCCCAGCACGCGGGCGACATCGCGGATCACGCTCTTCGCGCCCAGTGTGCCGAAGGTGACGATCTGCGAGACGGCCCGTTCGCCGTATTTTTGGCGCACATACTCGATCACCTCGCCTCGGCGCTCCATGCAGAAGTCCACATCGATATCGGGCGGGCTGATGCGCTCGGGGTTCAGGAACCTTTCAAAAATAAGCCCGTAGCGGAGAGGGTCGATATCCGTGATTCCCAGCACATACGCGATGAGGGAGCCTGCCGCCGAGCCGCGGCCCGGGCCCACGGGAATGCCGCTGTCTTTTGCATGGCGGATGAAATCCCAGACGATCAAAAAGTAGCTGATGAACCCGGTTTTCTCGATCACCGAGAGTTCGTAGTCGAGGCGCTTGTTCAGTTCGGGGTCTGTGTCAACGCGTTCTCCAAAGCGCTTGCGCAGGCCCTCA
>JAPLTI010000170.1 GCA_026398285.1 Verrucomicrobiota bacterium | reverse complement strand
CAATCGTGCTGAAGCCTGCGCCGAAGTTGAACGAACCGGTGCGTTTCTCTTCAACGATGACATTCAAATCTTTGCGGCCCGGAACGACGGTGTCGGTGGGTTGGGTCTCTACGCGGGAGAAGTAGTTGAGGTTTTCCAGGCGCTTCTTGCTCACATCGACGAGCGTCGTGTCGTAAACCTCGCCGGGCTTTACTGCCAAGTCACGGCGGATGACGCGGTCTTGTGTTCTTGTATTTCCTTGGATATTAACGAGGTTGATGTAGGACTGGACTCCTTCTTCCAAGCGGTAAGTGAGATTCACAGCCCCTGGGCCGGCAGGCAGCACCTCGGGAGCGATCGTCATATCGACATAGCCACGGCTGCCGTAGAAATCCCTCATGGCCTTGATGTCTTCACTCATACCCTTCGGAGTGAAAAGCTGGCCGGCATTCATTCTAAGCAGGCTGGAAACCTCACCTGCTGGAACAATGTTCACGCCATCGACGGCGATGTTGTTGACCCGGTATTGCGTGCCTTCTGTGATATTGACGACGAGTTCTACGCCGCCTTTTTCCAGAGGTTGTGTTTCAATCTGCGCGACATCGACATCGGCAAAGCCTCGGTTTTGGTAGAGCGTGCGGATGGCGGCGCGATCTTCTTCGACCTGCGATGGTGTGAGGCGTCCGCTTTTGTTGAAGAAGGTGAGAATATCAAGCGGCTTCGTCTTCATCACGGCTCGGAGGTCTTTAGAGAGGACCGAGTCATTGCCGTTGAAAACGATCTTTTTGACAATGAGTTTGGGACCTTCCGTGATGGCAAAAATCACGCGAGCGCGGTTTTTTCCGGGGATTTCCTCCACGCGATACTGGACATTCACATCGGAGTAATTCCGATCCTCATAAAGGGTCAGGATTTTTTGGCGGTCTTGCTCGATTTTTTCGTCATTTACGACATCGCCGGGTTTCACTCCGAGGTCGCGGCGCACGCGGTTGAGCGGGATGTCTTGGGCGCCTTCGATGATGACCTCCTCCACCACGGGGCGGCCTTGGAGGAGCACGGTGACTTTCACGCCATCGCCGAGAGGTTCGGCAAAGATTCGCACGTTGGAAACGCCGCCGGTCTGGTAAAGGGCGCGCACATCTTGCTCGGCGGTCCGCTCGCTGTAGGGCTTGCCGACCTTCGTGGCGAGGTTCGCCAGAACGCGGTCTTTGGAAATACTCGGAGCGCCGACTGTCTCGACCGCGATGTCTTTGATAATGGGTCCGGACGACTCTTCCGTGGGCTGTGCGTGAAGGAGTGAAGTGCCGGTTGCGAGAGCGAGGGGGAGCAACAGGGCAATGAAGAGGTGTTTGGCGTTTCGGAGAATTCTCATGGTGTGGGCGGCGGCGCGCACATCGGCGACGCAGACGCACGGAGATACTGAAGCCGTGTCGCTAGGTCAAGAAAAGGGTGCGCCTTTGCCCGATTGCGCGTTGGGTTGATCTGATACGGGGTATCAGGAAAAATGCTATCCCTGATCGGTAGCACCGCCCTCGGCGGCAAGTTGGGCGGCTGTGAGTAGTTTTGGATGCAGAGAGTTTTTTGGAGGCGGCGGGGCTTCGCCTTGCAGCCAAGCCTCGAGTTCCGGCAGGACGCTCTCGGGGGACATGAACCGCTGCCAAGCCTTGTCCTCACGCTCCGGGTCGATGGATTCGATGAATTCATTGGCCAAGCTGAAGCTCGGGGAGTGCGAGTGGATGAACTCGCGGCACTCGTCGCTGTGTTTTTTCAGGCGACCCTTGGTGCCGGTGCTGTATTTTCGTTGTTCCATATTTTTGTTCTGAAGCGCGGTTGATTTTTAGTCGAACCATTTCGTTGCCCTGCGGGACGGGGTTCGCATAGTCTCCCGCGCCATGCCGAAAGACTCTTCGATCAAAAAAATCCTCCTCATTGGTTCCGGTCCCATTGTGATCGGCCAAGGCTGCGAATTCGACTACTCGGGCGTTCAAGCCTGCAAAGCGCTTGCCGAGGAGGGCTACGATGTTGTGCTCGTGAATTCGAACCCCGCGACGATTATGACCGATCCGGAGTTTGCCCAGCGCACCTACATCGAGCCGATCACTCCAGAGGTCATTGAAAAAATCCTCGAGCGCGAAAAGCCGGATGCCGTCCTGCCGACACTCGGCGGCCAGACTGCTCTGAACGCCGCCATGGCGTTGGTCGAGAACGGCGCCCTCGAGCGGCATGGAGCGCGGCTCATCGGTGCGAATGCAGAGGCCATCAAGCGCGGCGAGGATCGGCTTATTTTTAAAAACATCATGCTCGAGATCGGTCTCGACTGCGCCCGCTCGGGTGTCGCCCACACGCTTGAAGAGGCGCGCGCCGTTGGAGTCGAGATCGGCACATTTCCTCTCATCATTCGCCCGGCGTTCACCCTCGGTGGCGCTGGCGGCGGCATTGCCTACAACCGCGAGGAGCTTGATGAAATCTGCCGCCGCGGCCTCGACCTCTCCCCCGTTAGCGAAGTGCTGGTGGAGGAATCGCTGCTCGGTTGGAAGGAATTCGAGATGGAAGTCATGCGCGACCGTGCTGACAACTGCGTGGTCATCTGCTCGATCGAGAACCTTGATCCCATGGGCGTGCACACCGGCGACTCGATCACGGTGGCTCCGATTCAGACGCTCACCGACAAGGAATACCAAGCCATGCGCGATGCCAGCTTTGCAGTCATCCGCGCCATCGGCGTTGAAACCGGAGGGTCGAACATCCAGTTCGCCATCAATCCCGCCAATGGACGCATGGTCGTTATTGAAATGAATCCCCGCGTCTCGCGCAGTTCCGCATTGGCATCGAAAGCGACCGGTTTCCCGATTGCCAAAATCGCCGCCAAGCTGGCTGTCGGATACACGCTGGATGAGTTGAAAAACGACATCACCCGCGTCACTCCCGCCTGTTTCGAACCGGCGATCGACTATGTCGTGACCAAGATTCCGCGTTTCACTTTTGAGAAGTTCCCGACGGCCGATCCAACCCTCACCACCCAGATGAAGAGCGTGGGCGAGGCAATGGCTATCGGGCGCACATTCAAGGAATCCTTCCAGAAGGCCCTGCGTTCTCTTGAGATCGGCCGCTTCGGCTACGGAGCGGATGGCAAGGATATCGAGCCCGATGTCGAAATGATTCGTCAAAAGCTTCGCACCCCGCGCGCCGAGCGTGTTTTCTTTCTTCGCTACGCCTTCCTCGCCGGTCTCACTGTGGAAGAGGTTCACGAGCTTTCTTCGATCGACCGTTGGTTCCTCGAGCACATCCGCCTCATCGTGGAAGAGGAGAAGCACCTCGCCGCACTGCTGGCGCCGCTTGGAGCCGCCGACTTCCGCCGCGCCAAGCGCTTTGGTTTTTCCGATCGCCAACTCGCCCATCTGACGAAATCCACCGAGCCCGAGGTCCGCAAGGCCCGCAAGGCCGCCGGCATTGTCCCCACCTACCGCCTCGTGGACACCTGCGCCGCCGAGTTTGAAGCATTCACGCCTTATTACTACTCTACCTACGGCGACGAGGACGAAACCCGCGCCAGCGATAAAAAGAAAGTGCTCATCCTCGGCGGTGGACCCAACCGCATCGGCCAAGGCATCGAGTTCGACTACTGCTGCGTCCATGCCGCTTTTGCGCTCAAGGAACTCGGCTGGGAAACCATCATGGTGAACTCGAATCCCGAGACCGTTTCGACCGATTACGACACCAGCGACAAACTCTACTTCGAGCCTCTCACGCTGGAAGATGTGCTCAACATTTATGAGCGCGAAAAAGCGGATGCCGTCATCGTGCAATTCGGTGGCCAGACGCCTCTGAACCTCGCCGCAGGCTTGGAGGCCAATGGCTGCAACATCATCGGCACCCAGCCCCGCAGCATCGAAATGGCCGAGGACCGGAAACATTTCTCCGCGATGCTTGATAAACTCGGCCTGCGCCAGACCCAAGGCGGCACCGCCACGAATGAGCAGGAGGCTGTCGATGTCGCCGCCCGGATCGGATATCCCGTGCTGGTGCGCCCGTCATTCGTTCTTGGAGGCCGTGCTATGGAGATCGTTCACGACGAAGCCGACCTCCGGCGCTACATCCGCACCGCTGTGGAAGCCAGTCCCGAGCGTCCCGTGCTCGTGGACCGCTTTCTCGAAGATGCCACCGAAGTCGATGTGGACTGCATCTCGGATGGTGAAATCTGCGTCATCGGCGGTGTCATGGAGCACATCGAACAGGCGGGCATCCACTCCGGTGACAGTGCCTGTGTGATTCCCAGCTTCTCGCTCTCGCCACAAGTTCTGGAGACAATCAAAAGCGCCACCAAAGCCATGGCCATCGAGTTGCAGGTGAGGGGACTCATGAATGTGCAATTCGCCGTCAAAGACGAGGTCGTTTACATTCTCGAAGTCAATCCTCGTGCCTCGCGCACAGCCCCGTTTGTGAGCAAGGCCACGGGCGTTCCGCTCGCCAAGCTCGCCGCAAAGGTCATGGCTGGAAAAACACTCCGTGAACTTGGCTTCACCGAGGAGGTCATTCCTTCCTACTACTCCGTGAAGGAAGCCGTTTTCCCGTTCATCAAATTCCCCGGCATCGACATCATTCTCGGCCCGGAAATGAGATCCACTGGCGAGGTCATGGGCATCGACCCCGACCTCGGCATCGCCTATGCCAAGAGCCAGATGTCCGCACAACCCGCGCTGCCGCTGAAGGGGGATGTCTTCATCAGCGTCAAGGACACCGACAAACCCGCCGCTCTCGAGATTGCCAAGGACCTCGTCGAGCTTGGACTAAAAGTCCACGCCTCCACCGGCACCGCCTCCTATTTTGCAAAAAACGGACTCAAAGTTCCTGTCATGCTCAAAATCCGTGAAGGCCGTCCGAATGTCGTGGACTCGATCAAAAACGGGCAAGTGAAGTTCATTCTCAACACCCCGAATGGCGCGGTGCCCCGCGAGGATGAGGTCGCAATCCGCAGCGCCGCCACGGCCGCCCGCGTGCCGACCATGACCACCCTGCGCGCCGCCCGAGCCAGTGTTCAAGCCATTCGCGCCATGCTCAAGCACGGATACAGCGTGAAAAGCCTGCAGGAATACCACGCGTAAAACGACAGCAGTCTCAGGCCTTCTCGACGCTCTGGACTGAGCGGAGGGTCACATCGCCGATCTCCAAGTCGAGGGCTTTTGCTGCGGTGCGGAGGAAGCGCTCGGTGGCGTCGGTGAGGGCGACATCGAGTTTGCCTAGGCGTTCGGGTGGGGCGTTGAGGGTGTTTTTTTCGAGGAGGGCTTTGACGGCAAGGGCGCAGTTTTCGGCCGAGTCCACGAGTGTTATGGCGGGGCCTGCGGTGCGGGCGATCGCTTCGCGCAGGAGAGGGTAGTGGGTGCAGCCAAGGACGAGCGTGTCTATGCCTGCTGATAGGAGCGGGGCCAGATAGCGGGCGAGCATGAGGTCGGTCACCTTGTCCTCGAACATGCCTTCCTCGATGAGCGGGACAAGCAAGGGACAGGCGACGCTGATGACTCGTATGTCGGCGTCGAGCGAGTGGATGGCGTGTTCGTAGGCGCCGCTGGCAATGGTGGCGCGGGTGCCGATGACTCCGACGGTTTTGTTTTTGGTGGAGGCCACGGCTGCGGCCGCTCCCGGGGCGACGACGCCTTGCACGGGAACTTTGAACATTTCCTTCATGCGGGGAACGGCGAGGGCGGATGCGGTGTTGCAGGCGACGACGATGATCTTTGCGCGCTCGGCGAGGAGGAGTCCGCCGATCTCGATGCTGTAGCGCTCGACGGTGCGGCGGCTTTTCCCGCCGTAGGGGACGCGGGCGGTGTCACCGAGGTAGAAAATGTTTTCCGAGGGCAGGAGGTTCTGAAGTGCAGCGGCAACGGTCAGGCCGCCGATGCCGGAATCGAAGACTCCAATGGGGTCGGTGGATAGTTCAGTTTGCATCCGGTTTGGTTTGCTGTGCGGCGGAGTCGCTGGTCTTAAGCGAATCGGCGGCGCGTTGGACAGCCTCGTTCAGCATGGGATGCATTCCAAGCGGGGAAATGTTGCGCCTCAGGTCGGGGACGGATGTTTTATCGGTGGCGGAGGCGACGGCGGAGGGCGCCTGGTAGCTGGTTTCGCCGGAAACAGCGCTGCGATAGCGGCCCACGCCTTCGAGGATGGCCCGGGCGAAGGCGTCGCGGTAGGCGGGGGATGCGATCAGTTTGCCATCCACCGGATGATTCATGAAGCCGCCTTCGAGGAGCACTCCGGGAATGCGGATGTCCCGAATCACCACGAAGCGTGCGCGCTTGATACCCCGGTCGGTGAGGCGCATGTGGCGGAGCATGGAGGAGTGAAGGGCCGTTGCGAGGGCGATGTTCTCGGCATCCTGTCCATGGCCGGGGTGGAGCTTCAGGTCACTGTAGCTGAAATTTTCCTCATCCATCGAGGGCACTCCGCGCGGGGCGAGTGCGAAGGTTTCGATGCCTGAGGCACCACCGCCACCGCTTTTGTTGAAGTGCACGCTGACGAAGATGGCATTCGTAAACCGGTTGGCAAAGGCGGCGCGGTCTTCAAGCGGTATGAAGACATCGCTCGAGCGGGTCAGGCGCACGGTGTAGCCATTTTGCTCAAGCAGGCGCTTGGCGCGGAGCACGACGTCCAGGGCGGCCTCTTTTTCAATGCCGCGCTGGCCTTTTGCTCCGCTGTCGTGTCCCCCGTGTCCGGCGTCCAGAATCACGGTGCGGACGGCGTGGGCGTTTTTAATCAGCCCCGGTCGCATGACTGGCTCTATGATTTTTGTGACATCCATGGCCGAAATCAGAAGCCGCCCGCCCTTCTGCTCCACAGGGAAGCAGAGGATGTATTTCACATTGTTAATGTAGATTTCGCGCGTCCCGGCTCGGCCGCGAATGGTTTTGGAGGCTCCGCTCAGAGTGAAGGCGGGGCCGTTCACCAAGGGGGCTCTCAGGCGGTAGAATTTGGAAACATCTTCAATCGGCACATGGCGGCGCCCCTCGTGCATGATCACCTCCCACGCGCGAGCGGGAATCTGCATGGCGAGGAGCAACAGGAACAGGCCGAAGATTCGTTTCACGAGGCTTGGTGTGGCGGGCCCGAGGTGCGCGGCGTTTTTCAGGTCCCAGCGCGCGGGCGCATGTGAGGAAAGAGGATGACATCCCGAATGCTCTCGACGCCGGTGAGCATCATGACCAGCCGGTCGATGCCGATACCGATGCCGCCGGCGGGTGGCATGCCGTATTCGAGAGTGGTGAGAAAATCCTCGTCGAGCTTCTGGGTTTCGCCGCCGCTCTGGTGCTCCAAGCGCTCGCGCTGGATGTCGGGGTCGTTGAGTTCGGAGTAGCCTGGCGAGATTTCCTGACCGTTGATGACGAGTTCGTAAACATCGACGACGGACTGATTCGCCGCGTTTTGTTTGGCGAGGGGGACGAGTTCCTTCGGGCAGCGGGTCACGAAGAGGGGATTCATGGTTTTCTCCTCCACCAGTTTTTCAAAAACATGCTGGGTGACCTCGAAGTCCTCTTGGCAGTGGGTGACATCGATATGGTTCTCGATGCACCAGGCGCGGCGCTGCTCGGGCGTTCTTTCATACCAGTCCGGCACGATGCCTTTGATGAGGTCCGCGTAGTCGGTGCGGCGCCAAGGGCGTGTGAGGTTGATTGTCCGGAGGACATTTCCTTCGGCGTCCTTGTGCTCGATCTGGAGCGTGCCGCAGACTGTCTGGGCGACATGGCAGACCATTTCCTCGACGAGTTCGGCCATTTTTTCAAAGTCGGCGCAGGCCCAGTAGGCTTCGAGCATGGTGAACTCGGGATTGTGCCGGCGGGAAATGCCTTCGTTTCGGAAGTTGCGGTTGAGTTCGAAAATTTTGGAAAAGCCGCCGACAAGGAGCCGCTTGAGGTAAAGTTCCGGCGCAATGCGGAGGTAGAGGTCCACGCCGAGCGCGTTGTGGTGCGTCTTGAAGGGGGCTGCCGCCGCACCTCCAGGCACCGCTTGCATCATGGGTGTTTCGACTTCGATGAAGCCACGATCCTCTAGGAAGCGGCGGATTTCGCGGACGATGGCGATGCGCTTCTGGAAGACTTCCATCGACTCCGGATTGGAGATGAGGTCGAGGTAGCGCTGGCGGTATTTGATTTCGGTGTCCTGAACCCCATGCCACTTGTCGGGGAGGGGGCGCAGGGATTTTGAGAGGACAGTGAAACTGGTCGCCTTGATGCTCGGCTCGCCGGTTTTGGTGACGAAAGTTTCGCCTTCGACGCCGATGAAGTCGCCGATGTCGAGGTGGTCGAAAACGGCCATCGTCTCCGCGCCGACTTCCTTGGCGTTTAGATAAACCTGCATGCGTCCGGAGCTATCAGAAAGGTCGATAAAGTGGCTCTTGCCCATGTTGCGATGGGCTGTGATGCGTCCGGCGGTGCGAACTTTTTGTCCCTCGGCAAATGCGGCGCGGATTTGACCGGGTGCGCCGGTTGTTTCGTAGGCTTGGCCGAACGGATCAATGCCGGCGGCGCGGAGGGCTTCCAGTTTTTGCCTTCGGACGGCAAGGAGTTCGTTTTGGGAATTTTCTTCCATGGCGGTAAATTGACTGCGGTCTTGTCCGGTGGACTTAGACCGGAGGTTGAAAAATGAAATAAAGCGCGGCGGCTGCTGCTGCCGTGCCGATGAGTGCCGCTGCGGCGACGGCGAGAGGGCTGAAATCCTTGCCGTTTTTGTTGCGGGGGATCGGCGAGCAGCTTGTGAAATTCTCCGGTCTGACGCTCTTGCTGGAAGGCTGTTGCTCTTC
>JAPLTI010000042.1 GCA_026398285.1 Verrucomicrobiota bacterium | reverse complement strand
GTCCGGAGAGTTCCTTGCCAAGCGCGATGAATTTGTCATGGAAACACTCCTAAGCCTGACGATCCCTTTTTTCTTTGTTCTCGCCGGTGGATATCAGGAACCGATGGAGGAAAAACTGGTTCCCTTGCATGTGCGCACCTTCGAGATAGCGGCCAAACTCAAGCACCGCGCTGCAGTGCGCAGCGATCACTGACGCCGGCTGCGTATCCGTTTTTGAAGAATTTTTTACCTTCCGCTCCTTTCCAAAAGAAGATCGGGCGTTTATAGGGCTCGGACGATGAAATTCACTTTGCAAATCCTCACCATTTTTCTTTTCGCATCCAGCCTGCCTGCGGGTGCCGCGATTCAAATTGGCGCCGTCTATTGCGACTCCGGCGCGCAGGCCGTTTTAGACGAACCCTCTTGGCGAGGTGCTCAACTGGCTGTGGCTGAAATCAACAAGGCCGGAGGCATTCGCGGCGAGCAGGTGGAATTGGTTCGTATTTCTGGAAACTCCAGCGCCGCCGACCTGAAAAACAATGTGGCCGCGTTTTTGGAAAAAAACCAACTCGCAGGCATGGTGGGCCTCTCGGACAGCGATCTGGCGCTGGCAGCGGCGCATCAGGCCGTGAAGCGGGGAATTCCTTTTGTGACCTCGGGCGCCTCCTCGCCGAAGCTGCCAGGCTTCCTGGGTTCGGGTTTTTACATGGCCTGCTTCGGAGACAATGTTCAAGCCGCTGCGGCGGCGGAGTGGCTCGCGCAAGCGAAGGGCGCGAAGACGGCCTCCATCATCTACGATCCAGCGTTCAGCTACACGCGATTGCTGAAGGCTTATTTTTCAAGAGCCTTCCGGCGCGGCGGCGGCAAGATCACTTCCACGCTTTCCTACACTCCTGGCCAGACCCTGCTCGTCGGCCCCGCCATTCTCAAAGCGGATGCCATTTTCCTGCCCACAGGATCGGCGGCGGACGCCATGCCGGTGATCCGTCAACTCCGCTCCATGGGCTTTCCAGGCCCCATCATGGGCGGTGACAGTTATGACAGTCCCCCCGCTTGGATGAATAATCCCGCCGCACGAGATGTTTTCTTCACCACGCATGCCTTTCCGACAACCCGCAAGGCATCGGCGGCCTTTGTGCGCAATTACAAAAAGGCATTTCGCACCAACCCCGATTCGTTTTCAGCGCTGGGATACGACGCCACACGAACCCTGCTTGCAGGTATCGAAAAATCCAAGGACGCGAATCCAAAAAATGTCCGCGCGGCGCTGGCGTCCGGCATCCATATCGATGGACTGACCGGTCCCATCGTCCTTAATAAATCCCAGCGCATTCCCAAAAAACCTATCGCCTTGGTCGATGCCTCCCAGCCCGACAACCGGAAGCTGCAAATCACTCCCACGCTCGTTCCGGCACCTTAATTCTGTGAATCCGCGTTGGATCGGTTAAATCGAGTCATGGTCAAAATATTGCTCGTTGAGGACAATGAGATGAACCGCGACATGCTCTCGCGGCGTTTTGCGAAGCGGGGATTCGAGGTCGTCATGGCGGTGGATGCGACGAGTATGACACGAACGGAAGATGTGATTCACTTTTCACGCATTCCCTGATAGACGCTCCGCAATATGAAACCATTTGACCCTCTGGTTAAGGAACTTTTGGAATCCGTCCAAACAGAAACCTCGTTCAAAAATGTCATGACCAAGTTTTTAGAGTTGGTTGAAACGACCGATTTTATGTCGCACTGCAATCATAAGAAAAACGACACGGTGCAGCAGTTGTCGGCTTCCGCACTCAAGGCCAAGCTGGGCATCGAGGCTCCGATCAACTCAATGAGGCTTATGCACTACCCCAAGTTTGATTTCTTCCATGGCACGGCATTCCTTGCCACAGGGTTCTTCCAAGTTTTCTATTTCCGACGCGAAAAGATCGGCCTCGTTTCAGTGGTCGGGCCCGCAGGAAGTGTGGATTACATTCGCCTCTCTGTGGTCGGCGAGTCCCCCAACCCGTCCCTGAATTAGGCGTGGCAATCAACCGGGAATCCACTAACAGGAGGTATGGCCAAGATTCTACTTGTTGAAGACAACGAGATGAACCGCGATATGCTCTCCCGCCGTCTGGCGAAGCGGGGCTTTGAGGTCGTCATGGCTGTTGATGGGGCACAGGGCGTGGAGATGGCGCGCTCGGCGGCTCCTGATCTGATCCTCATGGACATGAGCCTGCCAGTCATGGATGGCTGGACGGCGACGCGGACATTGAAGGCGGATGCCTCGACGAGCGCGATTCCAGTGATTGGGCTCACGGCCCACGCCATGGCGGGCGACCGCGAGAAATGTCTAGAGGCGGGATGCGACGAGTATGACACGAAGCCGGTAGATTTCCCCCGTTTGCTGGAGAAAATTCAAGTCCAGCTGGACAAAAAACCTGCCGCTTGAAGCCAGACTCGCACAGCTCACCGGATGCGGCGTCCCAGCTGCGCCATGACCTGCGGACGCCGGTTAATCACATCATCGGCTACAGCGAGATGTTGCTCGAGGATGCGGAGGAGTGCGGCAACGAATCGAGCGCCTCGGATTTAAAAAAAATCCGCTCCGCCGCGCACGAGTTGCTGGGGTTGATCAATACGCGGTTGAGTGCCGGCGGGCTTCAAGACCTGCCGAGGTCATCGAATGCTGCGACATGGAAGGGCGGCGATCCCAAGCGGCTGGAGAAAATTTTTTACGGAAAGGTGCTCGCGGTGGATGACAACAGCGAAAACCTCGATGTGCTGGTGCGCCGTCTGGCTCGTCATGGCTTGGATGTAGAGACTGCGGAGAGCGGGCTTGTGGCCTTGGATACGATCCGCTCCCACCCATTCGATTTGGTGCTTCTCGATGTCATGATGCCGGGCGTTGATGGCTATACGGTGCTGCGGGAATTGAAGTCGGATCCAGAGACCCGGGACATTCCTGTGATTATGATTTCGGCGTTGGATGAGTTGGATAGCGTCACGCGCTGCATCGAGGCGGGTGCGGAGGATTACCTGCCGAAGCCCTTCGACCCGACGCTGCTTGAGGCCCGCATAGGCGCCTGCTTGGAAAAGAAAGCCCTGCGCGACGCCGAGCAGGGGCATTTGCGCAAAATCGAAGAAACCCAAAGTCGCCTGGATAAAGAACTCGCCGAGGCGGCGGCCTATGTGCGCTCGACCCTGCCTGCCCCGACGGAATCCCCTCTCCCTGTGAACTGGAAATACCGTCCCTCGAGCGAGCTTGCCGGGGATTCCTTTGGCTATCACTGGATCGATGCGGAGCATTTTGCGGTTTACCTACTCGATGTCTGCGGCCATGGCGTCGGAGCCTGTCTCCTCTCGGTCTCAGCCATCAATGTCCTGCGCTCAGGTTCCCTGCCGGGCGTTAATTTTCGAAATCCCGGCGAGGTGCTCAAGGCATTGAACAACGCCTTCCCGATGGAGAAGCAGAACAACCTCTACTTCACACTCTGGTATGGCGTGTATCACGCGCCAAGCCGCACCCTGAACTTCGCAAGCGGTGGGCATCCCCCGGCTCTCTTGCTCGAACCCGCCCCTGGCGGAGAGTTCCAATCCCGCCGCCTGAGCTCGCATGGCATGATCATCGGAGTGATGGAGGACACGCCATTCAGCACGCAGCGTTGCGTGATCCCACAGGGTGCCCGGCTTTATGTGCTGTGTGATGGATGCTATGAAATCCGCAACGCATCGGGGGAGATGGCGGATTACCAGGCATTCGAGACCTTCATGACAGCCCATGCCGACTCGCCTGATCCGCTTGGCGATTTGGAAAACTGGGCTATTGCACAGCGCGGCGAGAGCACTTTGGAGGATGATTTTTCCATTATGCAGATTCAGTTCCCCGCATGAACGAGATGCGCTCCATTCGCATCGGGAATTCGATGAGAGAGGTGGCAGTCGCGCTGGACGAAGCCGCGAACTGGATCGAGCCGCTTCAAGTGTCGGCAAAGGCGCAATATTTCTTGAGCCTCGCCATCGAGGAGTTGGCCACGAACTGGATCAAATACGGATGCCGCGACACAGGCGCGCAGTCCATGACATTTGATCTCGGGATTCGTGATGGCCGGCTCACCCTCACAGCCACGGATGGTGGCCTCCCCTTCAACCCTATGGACGCACCAGTGCCCTCGACCAGCCTTCCTCTTGAGGAACGCGACACGGGAGGACTTGGCATTCTTCTCTTGCGAAAAATGGCCGATGAAATGAGCTATGAGCACCGCGAAGGAATGAATATTCTCACCCTCGAAAAATCACTCCACTGATCCCACGATGAGCAAACTTGATATCAAAATCCGCTCCAAGCCCCACTCCGAGCAATTCCGCGAAGTCTTCATGACGCTTTCCGGGACATTGGACGCAACGACCGTTCTGAAATTCGAGAGGGAAATCTCGACGCTCATTGCGACAAAACCGCACCGGATCGTGCTGGAAACCGCCGAGGTCAACCACATCCACGGGCAGGCTTTTGAAATCCTGAACAATGCCAATCTGGAGCAGCGACGCCACGACGGAGAGCTATTCATCATCAATAAGCATGAGGTTGTGGAATCCATTCGCCTGGAAGCTCGAGATCTCGGTGGCGTGCAGATTGTGAAACTCAGCGGCCACCTGGATATTCGAGGCTTGGCCAGCATTGAAGCGAGTTTTCTTGAGGTTTTTGAGGTTCCCAATCCGCAAGTATTGGTGGATTTTTCAACAACGGATTCGTTGTCATCCCTTGGAATTCGCATGCTGCTTCAAGGCATTAAAAACGCCGCAGCGCGAGGCGGACGCACGCTGATCTTGAACCCTACACCACCGATCTCCGCCGCGTTGGAGACCGCCGGCCTGGGCCACTTCATTG
>JAPLTI010000309.1 GCA_026398285.1 Verrucomicrobiota bacterium | reverse complement strand
TGAATCCGCCGCTGAGGAGCTTGGGTTGAAAGCGGTATGTCAAAACACGAGCCGCCTTTACAGAAAGGACTTGGCCGACTACCGCAAAAAATTTGTGGGCGATGACCCTTCTTTTGGATGGGTGAACAGCGAAGGAACCCTAGCGGATGTGCTCGATGAGAAAGAATTGCGCGTTCTTGCTGAGAAGATTTCCTGCGCCCCTGTGCATGAGCTTCAGGTCGTCCTTGGCCCAGGAAGCGCGTGTCCTCTGCTGGCTGAAAAAGCCGGTCTCGTGGCCTACGCCGATTTCACCATGCAGCCCACGCTCTGGCAAATGTGGGGCGGCGAACTTGTCCCGCTGGGCCAAGAGGAGCCGGACAAGAGCTACTCTTGGAAACAATATTACTATTGCGATTTCTACCTGCTCCTCCGTCAGAAAAAAACGGTCTTTCAACGGATGGATTTTTACATCGAAGCGGTTCAGGGCGATTCGCTGAAACTCATGCCGAGGGACACCTATGAAACGATCATCGACGAGTTGGTCAAACGGCCCATCAAGCAAGTAAAAATTACCCAGCCGGGACCTTGGGGCTCGTATCGTTTCAAGGATATCTACGATGAGATTCCAGGTCTCGAGAACATGGCGTGGAATGAACTGGCCGGCATCGAACTCAGCATCCTCGTCGATGCAGGGCTTGAAGGCGGCGTCCTCTTGAACATGCCATGCCAAAACCCCATGCAGCGTCCCGTGCAGATGGTCGGTCAACACATCCATGAGACCTACCCCGATCTACTTCCGCTCCAAGTCTGGCTGGACGACGGATACTTCGCTGAGCTCGTGCCCTACGAGCGCGGCAGCATGCCTATTCACAACCACCCGGACTCCGCTTACAACAAACGCAATTTCAACGAGCCCCTTGGCCGCTACGAGACCTATTACATCGTGGAAGCCTATCGCGACGCGGGCACGATGATGGGATTCAAAGAGGAGGCCGACCTTGAGGAATACGAACGCCTTTGCCGCGAATCGAACAACCGCATCGCGTTTGATTGGCAGAAGTTCGTCAAACGCTGGGATACCAATGTCGGAGATCTTTTCCTCATCCCACCCGGAACCGAGCACGGCCACGGCGGCAACCAGATGATCCTGGAAATGGATACTGGCCCGAGTGTGGCAGGCACCGAGTATTCCTTCTTCACCTACGACTTTGCGCGCCACACTTGGGACGACACGGCCAAAAGCATGACCGCCCCTCCAATGAAAATGCACTTGGAGCACTCATTCCGAAATAACAAGTGGCGACGCGAAAAATATGTCCAGGAGCATCTCCGGGCGCGACCGGTTGTGATCGACGGTGATGGCGATACACGCCACGACCGCTTCACGACGATCTCCGAGATGCCTTTCGAAATAGAGAGGTTTATTTTTAATAAACCAATGCGCCACACAACGGACGGGCGCTTCCTGCAGATTCCCACGCTCACTGTGGGAAAAAAAGTCGTCATCCGCTCGCTGTCCGATCCCTCGCTCGAAACCACTCTCGACTTCCTTCAAGCCTGTCTGGTCCCAGCAGGATTCGGCGACTACGAGTTCATCAATCCTGATGGCACCGAGTGCACCATCGTCATGATCCGTTTGAAAAATGCATAAGCCCAAATCACTCGGCACCATGCCCGTCGGCTACAGGCAGGCAGCCTGTGATTTTGGATGGGCTTGCCATGACGCGCGGGAGGTCAAGCCCTTCGCCTCGCTGCCGGGAGAGGTCTTCGGCGGCACCTATGCCGAGGCGGCCTCCTGGATGGCAAAACAGAACCCGATTGCCCGAGCATTCATATTGATCTTCACCGCCGGAACGGGAATGGAAAAGTTCCTTCACGAACTCCCTGCGGCCGCCGCCTCGATTCCAATCGTGGGCGGCGCCGCCGCAAGATCTGGGGACTCGAAAGGTTCTACAGTCCCATTCGCAGAGGATGTCGCGGTGTTCGCAATCACCGAGGGATACTGGCAGGCAATCACGGTCAACGCCCATTTTGGATCGGAGGAATTCTTTGTGTGCGAAGGAGGTGATCCTCGACGGTTTTCACATATTCGCTCGGGGAACGAAACCCTGCCCGCCCTGGACTTTTTCCAACGCGCACGTGAAAGGCATCTCCTTTCAGCCAACGACTGGGATCGTCTGGCGTTGATGACACGCGACGGAGTTGTTCTCCACCTCCACCCGGAGGATGGGGAGGTCGTTTGCGGAACCGATTTGCCCGGTTCGCGCGAGGTGCGGTTGGTTGTTTTCGATAGCGGTCTAGGGATCGAGGCGCTGCGGGCCAGCATCAATCCGCAATCGCTCCTCTTCGGATGCGCTGGTCTGCACGGCCTGTTTGAAAACAACAGGCCTTGGGAACAATGGGCGACGACAACCTATTTGTTCGGCGAGATTGCAAAGCTCAACAATCAGCCCCGCTTTTCCAATCTTACCTTTTCCGTCCTCCAACGCATTTCATGACAGATTCCCCATCAAACCCACGGTCCCCGGTTTATGCGATTTATGTGAGTTGTGTGGCGGCCCTCGGCGGCTTGCTCTTCGGCTACGACACTGCCGTCATCGCCGGCACCGTCGAGTTTTTACAGAAACGATTCAACCTCTCCGATCTGGAGCTGGGATGGACAGTTTCCAGCGCGCTCATCGGCTGCGTGGTCGGTGCATGGCTCGCTGGAGCCATGGCCGACAGGATCGGCCGGAAAAGATCACTCCTCGTGTGCGCGGCGCTTTTCTTTGCTTCTTCGGTCTGGTCGGCGATTCCATCGAGCGCCGGCGAGTTGGCGCTCGCCCGCATCCTAGGCGGCATCGGTATCGGAGCCGCTTCCATGCTCACTCCGGTTTACATCACGGAGATTTCACCCGCCCGGATGCGTGGCGCTCTCACCACTTTGAACCAAGCTGCCGTCCTCGTTGGAATGGTTCTGGTTTATCTGGTGAATGCGCGCCTTGCCATCGCAGGAGACGAGGCATGGCGTGTGGCAACAGCTTGGCGTTGGATGTTTGGGTCGGCGGCCTTCCCCGCCGCCATTTTCTTCGTGCTGCTCTTTTTTATACCGGAATCGCCCCGCTGGCTGGCGCTCAAGGGTCGAATGGGCGAAGCCTTGCGCATTCTCGAAAAAATAGGCGATCCCGGCAAAATGGAATCACTCGCCAAACCCAACGAGAGCCGAGGCCGCTTCTCCGAATGCTGTCGGCCCCCGCTGCTGAAAACATTCCTCATCGGTGCCGGACTAGCGACCCTCCAGCAAATCACCGGCATCAACATCGTCATGTATTACGCCCCCAGAATTTTCACCAGCGCCGGAATAGAAACCGCCTCGGCCATCGGGCACTCGGTTTTCATAGGCCTCATCATGCTTATATTTACTCTAGCAGCGATGTTTTTGGCGGACAAGGCGGGCCGCCGGCCCCTCCTGCTCATCTCGGCGCTTGGAATGACAGCCGGACTTTTCGGCTTGGGATGGGCCTACAGCGAGGCGGGTTCAGGCGGCAACCCCTCTGCGCTACTTGCCTGGGTGCTGCTCTACGTGGCGGCCTTCTCGATTGGGATGGGGCCACTTGTATGGACAGTGATCGGTGAAATTTTTCCGAATCGTATCCGCACGCAAGCAGCAAGCGCCTGCGTGCTTCTGCTCTGGCTGGCAAACTTCGCCGTCTCCCAATTCTTCCCATGGCTACTTCACGCTTATGATTATAAGGTTTTCTGGCTGTTTGGCGCGATTTGCTTGTTTACGAGCGGATTCATATGGCTGCTCGTGCCCGAAACAAAAGGGCGCAGCCTAGAAGATCTGGAGAAATTTATTCACTAAAATAAGGGGCACGACACCCCGCGCCTACCGCGAGAATCATCAGCTTCTCATCCGGTGAAACTCTTCCACTGCCATAGCACACGGGCAATTCGCCCGCCGCGCTCAGCATCGTTCCACCGGATCCGCCACTCCCCGTTCAGAGAAATCATCTTGTTCATTTTTTTGAAAAAAGCGGCACGCTTGGACGCGTTCATAAGGGAGAATCCTCTTTCACTTGGGCGGAATCATTGGACAGAATTTCCAAGCACATTCTGTCGATGATTAGCACAGGATCACAGTGGATTCTTCAAAGGCGAGCACGCGCGGCACGGGCGATCACACGGAGACGGGAAGCGTCTTGAGATCTGGGCGCTTGCTTTCATAAGTCTCGGCAAAGGCCTCGGCTCTCGAGTCGGGAGTGATGCCACGCTGGGCGCACCAGGTGCGGTAGAGCTCGGGCCACCAGTTGCGATGCTCGGTGAGACCTTGTTTTTTCGAATCGCTCCAACCAACGAGCACCTTGGCCCAGCAAGTATCGCCGTAATCAATCGCCTCCTTGGCATCCTTCATATCGGCCACATACCAATCGCGGCCAATACGGGCATGCAAAACCTCGTCAGCCCAGTCGAAGTCTTGGAAAGTCGTTGCCAAGGGATTCCCGGCCTCTTTGCTCACCACCCATTCATGGCGCTTGCCTGTCTTCGGCATCAACCCCTGCTCGATGAAATAAAGCACGGCATGGCGCTCCTTCGGCGTGAGCTGCGTGTTAAGGGCGCGCGACCAAGTGGAATTAACCATCACCAAGCGGGGCCAGTCGATCCCTTCGGAGACAAATCCCACCTCGCCCATCATGGCATGGCGCGCCTCGTCCCAGAGCTGCCGCGTCATGTCGCGGTAGTAGGACCACGGCTTGCCTTTGGTTTCATGGAGAATGCTTGACACCATTTCCGGCACATCGATTTCGCGAATCCGTTTGTAAAACATCATCAGCACCTTCGCATTCGGCGGCATTTCCTCCTCGTAAAGGAAGGCCTCCGCATTCACTCCCAAATTGTAGGGATCCGGGAAACGCTCGTCGCGCCGTGGCGTGCCATCAAAGACAAAAGCCGTGGAGCTGTAATGCCGGATTGGCGCTTCTGTATTTTGCGACATTTTCCCCGCGTCATCCAATCCCCCCGCGCTGGCGAGGCAGACATCGAGAAGCGAGAGCCAGTTGAAGGATTCCTCCAAGCCCGCGTCGCCCCCGAAAGCCGCCACGGCTTGCGCGCCCCATGCACACATATCCTCCACATCCATCAGCGCCTGGCGGCAAATACGGCGCGACGGGTTATCCGCCAAGGGATGCGTCTCCGCGATGTAGCGCTGAAGGCCCTCGCGAAGCGCCGGCAAGGCTTTTCGATAGAGGCCGGCCAAGCGTTCCTTGGTCGATGGCGTCGTCAGAATCTCGTCAAAAAACACATCCAGCGCGGGATGCTGGCTTTTCTCCAAGCCAAGCGGGGGCTCGCGCATTTCCCCGACTCTTGCACGGAAGAGCGTGTCCATTTCAGCCGCCAGATGCGCGTGATAGCTGAAAGCCATCTTGAGTTCATACACCGGCTCCTCCGCAATGTGGGCGATGCAAATTTGGTGAATGCGCCAGAACGAGTAGTGGAAGCGCTTCAGCCTCTTGACGCAGGTCTCGACGGACAAGCCGGGCTTCTTGGCCTCGTCAAATGTGGCAATGCCGATCAAGGGCGGAAGTTTGAGATAAGGGGAGTCTGTGGGAATAGAAGAGGGTTTCATCGAGTAATATCGAAGCGGATTTTCGGAAATTGATCTTCTACCGGCTTATCCAAAACAGATATTATTTTGTCTTTATAATACTTTTTTAATATAAATTTCTCATGAAAGCAGAAATCGAGGCCATGCCGTGGTTGAATGGCACGCGCGTGCTGAGAGCCTACCGCCGCGCGGAATCCACCTTCCCTTGGAACTGGCACTACCATCCGGAAATCGAACTGACATTGATTACACGGGGCTCTGGCACGCGGCTTGTTGGCGATCACAGCGGGGATTACAAATCCGGCGACCTCGTCCTGCTCGGGCCAAACTTGCCGCACACCTGGTTCTCGCGAAAAACCGGGCGCACGGCCACTGCCAACGAAGCGATCGTTGTGCAATTTTTGGAATCGGCGTTTCCAAGAGCACTGCTTGATCTGCCGGGATTCGAGTCGATCCGCACTCTCCTGCTCCGCTCCGCAATGGGTGTGAGGTTTTCCTCCAAAACGGCTGCCCAGCTGGAAAAGCGGCTGCGGGCGTTGATCAAAGCAGACGGATTTGAAGCTTGGTTGCAGCTCGCCCGAATCCTCCACGACCTCTCGCAGGCTGATGCCGAAACGCTCGTCGAGCCCTCCTACCGCAACGAGCGCGCCTTCAAGATGGGCTCGCGTTTGGGAAAAATCATCGAGCACATTGAAAGCCACTCCGACGAGGAATTCTCCCTGGGCGACGCCGCCCGCTTCGCCAAGCTCACCCCCTCCTCATTCGCCCGCTTTTTCAGGAAGACCACAGGAAAAACCTTCGTGGATTTCCGAAACGGCTGCCGCATCGGCAAAGCCTGCCAGAGACTCGTCGAAAGCGATCAGAGCATCCTTGAAATCGCCCTCGCCAGCGGATTCGGAAACCTCGCCAACTTCAACCGCCAATTCCGAAAGTCCACAGGCATGACCCCGCGCGACTACCGAAAACTTCGCAATCCGAATTGAACACCGACCCTTGCATCACCCCTTCACCGAGCGCCGGTAGGCAAGCGGGGAGCAGCCGAGGATTTTCTGGAAAATACGGGAAAAATAATACGGATCGTCGTAGCCGAGTTTGGCCGCAACTTCCTTCACGCTCAGTGCCGTGGTGTCCAGATAATGGCATGCAGCCTGCATCCGAAGGCGGATGTGGTGATCAACAGGGGAGGACCCAGTCTGCTCGCGAAAGATCGCGGAGTAGCGGGTTGGCGAGAGTCCTGCGTGCCGCGATAACTCCTGAAGTGTGAGCGAGCGGGCGACATTGCCGCGCATGAATTCTATACTCTTCGTCAGATCGTGTGCGATGGCGCGCGAAGCACCTCCCAGGGTTCGCCCCGTTTGAAAAAACAAAAGCCCCAGCACATACCTCAGTGTGTGGGATGCAAGCAGCACAGTGCGCTCGGTGAGGCCAGTGGATGCCAATCGGTATGATTCCCGAAACATGCGGGCGATTTCTTTGGCATGAGCGGACGGGATCGAGAGCACATATTCGTGGACTGGCAGCAGACTCGCGTAGGAGGCCGCAGCCGTTCCCGCGAAGTGGGCCCAATGGATCGACCAGGGATCGTCATCATCGGCTCCGTAGGCGTGCGGCTTGTTCGCCGGAATGAAAAGCACTTCGCCGGGCGTGACGATCAATCGGCGTCCATCAATTTCAGTCCAGCCCTTACCTTTGGTGCAAAAGATCAAAATGTATTCATCAAGCCCGCGAGACCTCTCGATTCGATGCCGATGCGCCTTGGGATACCATCCAAGGCATTTCACATGCAGGCCGACACCAAGCGGATGGCGGCTAACTTGGCCGAGCACATTGGCAGGCAAGAAATGAATGATCTGGCCGGGGAACGATTGTGTCTTGGCTTTCATTGACGGTAAGATAGTCCATCTTTTTGGGAATTTTGTCCATTTTCATTTTTATGAACAACGACGAGTCTGAACTCCCTATGAGCACCACATACTCACCGTCATCCACACTTCCCTCATCCGTTGATTTGCCTGAAATGAAAGCCTCGTTCCAGCAGCACGGCTACGCTGTCGCCCGCGGCCTCTTTTCCGATGCCGAGGTCGAGGAAATCAAATCCACATTCTCTCGCATCGCGGAGAACGGCCCGATTCCCGGACACTTTGACCAACTCTCCAAAGAAGAATCCGCCGGCGATCCCTTGAAGGAATTTCCTCGGGTCATGCACCCCCACCGCTTTGACGCCGTCTCGCGCAAACATCTCGTCCATCCGGGTGTTCTGACCTGCCTGCGGGAACTCATGCAGGACGATGTTCTCGCGGCTCAGAGCATGTTCTACTACAAGCCGCCAGGCTCGCGTGGCCAGGCGATGCACCAAGACAATTTCTACCTCCTGGTGGAGCCGCAAACCTGCGTGGCTGCATGGACCGCGATCGACGACGCCGATCCCGCAAATGGCGGCATGTATCTCGTCGCCGACACGGCAGATGAGGAGATCACCTGCCCCGAGACCGCCAACGCTACCGAATCCTTCACCCCACACTTCGTCCCGACCCCGAAAGGCAAAAAAGCCGTTCCTTGTAAAATGAAAGCAGGCGACACCCTCTTCTTCAATGGCAACTCTATTCACGGATCCGGCCCCAACCGCTCCAAGGACCGCTTCCGCCGTTCCTTCATCTGCCACTATGTCCCAAAATCCACGCAGCGCATCAGCAAGTTCTATCTCCCCCTGCTAACTCCCGAGGGCCAGAATGTGATGATCGAAGCCAACACCGGCGGCGGCGCCTGTGGCGGTTCCTGGGAAGATGGCGTGGCCTGGGAAGGTGGAACACATTGATTTACAGTCAAGGCAACCGCGCGAGCAAATCGCTATCAGGCATTAATTAAGGGTTGCCAGCATTCGACTTTTGCAACATCGCATCGCTCTTTACGAGTTGGCGACAGTGATGAGCCCGTCGAAAAGCGGTCGGAGTTTTTCCTCCGCCAAACTTTTCATACGCCGCATAGAATGGCGCGACCGAGCCGAATCCGCTTTCGATCGCGATGTCGGTGATTTTATGGTTGGTGGTGATCAGGAGACGCTGGGCGTGGCTCACGCGCAAGCGGACGACATATTCCCAAACTGACATCGCCGAGTGCGATTTGAAGAGCCTCATCATGTAGCGATGGTTCAGGCCGACGGCATCGGCGATTTCCCTGAGAGTGACATTCTCAAGATAGTGCATGTTGATATGATGGGTGATGGCTTCCATCCTTGCTTCACCAGTCGCGATGCTACCCAGCGATTGGATGCGATGCCTGCGCGGCATATCCAGAGCGAGACGATGCAAGCGTGACTGAATTTCCAGTAGCAGGACTTTCCTTCGGGCCGAATTTCCACTTTCGAAATCCGCGACCCAGCGACGGAGTCCCGCAGATTCCTCCGGCGAGGATTCATCCAGTAGGAAATCGCCGGATAGCAGGCGTTGAGTGAATGGTTCGGGGATTTCCCATTGCAGCACCCACGGCAAGGGAAGAGTGATCCAGATTCCCTCGCAGCCGCTAACCGGGGAAAGAAGCTGATGGGGAATGCCACCCCAGAAAAGGGCGATTTTACCGACGGGAACCTTGACGATTCGGCCGGCGTGCAAATAGCGGAGCGGGCCGCCATGCATCGGGATATTGATCTCCACATCGGCATGGGCATGGGCATGGGCATGGGCGTCGCCAATGACACATAAATCATGCATCCACCAGACACGCCATCCGATAGGTGCTTCGAAACTGGTTTGGGTGGCTGACACGGATAGTTACTATTCAAGAGAAACCCGAGCTTTGGCAAGATGCAAAACCGGCGACGATGCGTTAAGGTGGTAGTCATGCAAAAATCAAAATCAAGCAAAGCCACCTCCGCCGCACCAGTTCTAACCATTATCGGTGCAGGTTCATTTGGCTGGGGCCCCCTCATCGTGGTGGACATGATGCTCAATCCCGACCTTGCGGGCGCTGAGATCCGCCTAGTGGACCTGAATGAGCACCGACTTGCCATGGTGCTCGAGTGGTGTGAATTCGCACGTCGTCGGCTCGGTTGCGATCACAAGATTTCGGTCCACACCGATTTGAAGGAGAGCTTGCGCGGAGCCACGGCGTGTATAACCGCGATCTCAGTGGGAGGCGACCGTCTCTGGCGCTATGACTCCACCCATCCCCAACTGGATATCATCTTCCAGGCGGTCGGCGACACCACCGGCCCCGGCGGCGCGGTGCGAGCCTTGCGTCATGCCCCGGCCATCCGCGGCATCGCCCAAACCCTCGCGGAGGTCGGTGCGCCGAATGCGCTGCTGCTTCAACTCACCAATCCTCTCAACGCCCTGACGGCTTGCATTGACCACATTCCAGGCATCCGAGTTTACGGATTCTGCCACGGCTACTACGATACGGAATACAATATAGCTCGGGCGCTCGGACTCATTCCTCTTCATGCCGCTCACAAATCCGAATGGCGGAAAAACATCCCGGCGATCCGTGTGGAGCTCGCGGGAAACAATCATTTTGTTTTTATCGACAAGTTGCAGATCGGTGACCGGATCTACAGTCAAAAAGAAATCCATGAACTTACCCCACAGATCTTCGATAATCCCTTCCGCGAGGCAGTGTGGTCGCGCTACGGTGTCTATGTAGGCAACATGACGCGCCACCCGATTGAGTTTTTGCCGGGATTCAATGACCGCAAGAATGATTTCGGCCGACGCTGGGGAGTCTCGCCGGTAGCCGAAGAGATCGATCCGCTTAAAGGCGAAAGATATGATGACCGCGAGCAGTTGTTCCAAGCGGCACTGAACGAGGCCCGCCAGGATTTCAAATCCACCGAGTCCTGGAATTTGCGCCACAGCCACGAACCGATTGCCGAGATTCTAGCCTCCTTCCACACCGGCAAGCGCCTTGATGTCCACCTCAACCTCCGAAACGAGGGCGCGATCCAAGGGGTCGCAGACGACCTGCATCTGGAGATGTATTGCCGCATCGAGAATGCTGAGGTCTTCCGCCCTTCCGTAAGGTTTCCCGATGGCATCACCGCCGAGATTTCCCGCGTCGGGCAAAGCCAACTCTTGCTTGCCCGCTGCTGCGAGCGGTATGACGAGGAACTTCTGATCGAATCGATGAAGCTCGATGCT
>JAPLTI010000022.1 GCA_026398285.1 Verrucomicrobiota bacterium | reverse complement strand
CGGCCGCCTTCTTCTCGCACTCGGCATGGTCGAGCAGCAGCGTCTCGGTGTCCGCCAGCGCGGCCACCACCCAGCTGTCCGGCGTGGGGCCATCGAGCAGCGAATGCGCGAGCCGGCGCGCCGGGCCGAGATCGAATCCGAGATGGCCGATGTGGCGATTTTGCTTTTTGAAATGGCGGCCAATTGTGAAGTGGATCTTGCTGCCGCGATGCGGGCGAAGTTGGCTCGCAACGAGGAGCGGTATGCCGTTTCCAAGGCGCGGGGCTCCAATAAAAAATACAACGAGCTTTGAGCGAAGAGACGCCGCATCGTCGCCGACCACGCTACTCGGGCAAATACCCGCGACGGTTTGATCAAAAATACAAGGAACTTTCGGGAAATCCCGAAACACTTGCCCGTGTGCTCGCTTCAGGCAAGACGCCGGCCGGCAGCCATGTGCCAATCATGGTGGAGGAAATCCTCGAGGTCCTTGATCCTTGTCCCGGCGACACCGCTGTCGATTGCACGCTGGGCTTCGGCGGGCACACACGCCGTCTTCTTGGGCGTGTCGCTCCAGGTGGGCATGTCATCGGCCTTGATGCCGACCCGCTGGAGTTACCCAAGACCGAGGCTGCTCTGCGCGCCGAGGGTTTTGGTGAAGGGATTTTCACCGCAAGGAAATCGAATTTCGCCGGACTCCCTGCCGCCCTAGCTGCGTCGGGTTTTTCGGGAGCGAATGTGATCCTGGCTGATTTGGGAGTTTCTTCGATGCAGTTGGACAATCCCGCAAGGGGCTTCACTTGGAAATCCGCCGGGCCTCTCGATATGAGGATGAACCCCTCGCGGGGTGTGTCCGCCGCCCAGTGGCTCTTGAAAATAAGGCCGCCCGCGCTGGAGGAGGCATTGATTGAAAATGCTGATGAACCGGATGCCGCCGCGCTCGCAGCGGGCCTTGCCGGGAAAAACCTTGAGACCACGACAGACTTGGCCGAAGCCATCCGAAGCGCTCTGCCTCACCGGCCTGCCGAACTCGTGGAGAAAGCGATCCGGCGTGTTTTTCAAGCCGTGCGAATTGCGGTAAATGAAGAGTTCAGCGCCTTGGATGCTCTCTTGCGTGCCTTACCCGCCTGCATGAGTCCCGGCGGGCGTGTGGCCATCCTGACCTTCCACTCCGGCGAGGATCGTCGGGTCAAAAAGGCATTCCAAGCTGGGTTCCGCGAGGGGATTTTCAGCTCCATCGCCGATGAGGTTACGCGAGCCTCGTCCGACGAGTGCCGAACCAACCCCCGCGCCACATCCGCCAAACTCCGCTGGGCGCGCCGCGCAGAGTGATTCGCATCTCTTGAAAAGACCAGTCCTTGCGGGTCGCAAAAAAAATAAAAATAATTTAAAAAAGATGTTGCAGTCCCTAACTCGAGTGTTATGGTGATCTCGTTCTGGGGGGAACAGAAGCCCGTTGCAGCATTCGTTGCGACGGGCTTCAACTTTTATCAGGGGTCTTGTTTTTCAGCCTTTCATGCCTGTCGGTGCGCTGACAGCATGGCCCTATGAAATACCCGCGCTCACCCAAGGATCAGGTCGCTGGAATCGTCTACTTCGGACGCATGGTGGATAAAATCCGCCTCATGGCCGCCGGGGAGTTGCATCCCGACCTCCATGCGAATCTCGGCCAAGGCTTCGATGAACGCATCACAACATTTCTCGCCGTGAGTTACTCTGATTTGAAAAACCGCGTGCTTTCCGGTGGGACCGATGAAGAGGTGCTCGAGTGGTGCTTCCAAAAAGGCACGCGTCCCTCAGAGGAGCAAATCGAGATTTGGAACAACTTCATGGTGAAGCGCGGTTGGAGTGATGAACTCAGTGAGCGCCTTGTCAGTCGCAAAAAAGAGAGCGGATTCGAAAACCGCAACGATATCCAAACGATGTTCCATTACATCGATGCGGATGAGGGGCGGATGTAATCCCCGTCCCGCTTTTGTTTTGGTGTCCGGATTTAAACATTGAGGAACCGCCATTCCTCACCCACCTTCGCTCCACATGGATTTCGTCAACCTCACCCGCCACCTCGGGATCGGCTCAAATTGTTACTGGCTGCGTGTCGGGGGCAAAAATATCATTCTTGATGCGGGGGCGGATCCGAAGGTCGATGGTCTAGGCTCTACTCCGAATCTCGCGACCGTTCCGCAGGGGACGGTGGATGCCATCATCATCACCCATGCCCACCAAGATCACATCGGCTCATTGCCGGTGCTGACGCGCCGTGAGCCGCAGTGTCCGGTTTTCATGACCGAGGGCACGGCGAATATCGCAGACATCATGCTGCACAATTCCGTGAATGTCATGACGCGTCAGCGCGAGGAGTTAAAGCTCATGGAGTATCCGCTCTACACACACCGTGGCGTGGATTTTTGCCAGCAGGCCTGGGTGCGATGCCCGCTGCGCCAGCGTCGCAACCTCCTGGGCGATCTGTGCGATGATGACCATGAAGTCACTTTCGAGTTCTACCACGCGGGGCATATTCTCGGCTCGGTGGGGGTGCTCATCCGCCATGCAGGAAAGTCGTTTTTCTACACGGGGGATGTGAATTTCGAGAACCAGACGATCATGACAGGGGCTGACTTTCCGGAGGAGGGTGTCGACTACCTGCTCATGGAAACAACCCGCGGCGACTCGCCGACACCGGTGGGTTTTTCCCGCGCCAATGAGGAGGAGCGATTCTCGCGCTCCGTGAGCGAGGCGATTGCCGATGGTGGCACTGTGACGATCCCCGTTTTCGCCCTTGGCAAGACTCAGGAGGTTCTGGCCCTGCTCTGGCAAATGCGCCTGCGCGGTGAAATCGGCAACATTCCCATTTATATCGGTGGCCTCAGCGTGAAGGTCACGACCGCGTATGATGCCATGGCGGCGACCTCGGTGCGGAACCATCCCGAGTTGCAACTGCTTCAGGAGATGGCTCCCTATGTGCTCTCAGGTCGGGAAATTCAAAATGTGCAGCCCCGCAAGCGCGCGATCTATGCGTTGTCGAGCGGCATGATGACCGAGCACACGCTCTCAAATATTTTTGCCCGCCGGATTCTTGGAGACGCTTCGCAGCATTTATTCTTCGTCGGCTATTCCGATCCCGACTCGCCTTCCGCCCGCATCCGAAAAGCCTCGCCGGGGGAGGAGATCATGCTCGATAAGGACCACCCTGCGATTCCGCTGAAGTGCGATGTCCGCGAGTTCAGTTTCAGCGCACACACAAACCGGGAAACGATCAGAAACTATGCCGCCCTTCTGCGACCGTCGAAAATCCTTCTCGTTCACGGTGACCGCCCGGCGCTCGATTGGTTTCAACTGGCGCTCTTCCGTGAACTCGGCGGCACCGAGGTGATCGTTCCAGAGTCGGGGCGCAGCTACTCGCTCGAGTAGTATGCTGATGTTTTTTGCACCTTCTCATTGGCTTTGCTCGTAGAGATCTCAAACCGCAACTGCTCTCTGGAGGATGGAAAAATGATTTACTTCTCATGTGCAGGTGCAAATCTTGCTTACTAATTTGATGGCTAACGGACCGAGAGATCTCTTTCAAAAATGCAGGGAATACAGGGACAGTGCGGATGCGCGCGCCCAAGGGTTTTATCCATATTTTCGATCAATCGAGGAGCCGCATGGCAATTATGTGATCTGTGACGGTGAGCGAAAAATCATGATCGGGTCGAACAATTACCTCGGTCTTGCGCAGGATCCGCGCGTGGTTGAGGCCGCCTGCGACGCGACGCGACGCTACGGGGCCGGCTGCACCGGTTCTCGCCTACTGAATGGCACCATCAAACTCCATGTGGAGCTGGAGGAGGCCATTGCCGATTTTCTTGGCTGTGAGGACGCCATTCTTTTCTCCACCGGTTTTTTTGCCAACCAAGGTGCTCTGATTGCGCTCACAGAAGAGGGAGACTCTATCCTCTGCGACCGCGAGAACCATGCGAGCATCATCGATGGTTGCCAGTTTGCGCCTGCGAAGTTGATTCCATTTCGGCACAACTCCGCCACATCTCTCGAAAACCGTCTCAAGCGCCTTCCGGAAGAATCCGGTCGTTTGGTCATTCTCGATGGCGTCTTCAGCATGTCGGGCGACATCGCCAACCTGCCTGAAATCATCCCAGTGTCGAAGCGCCACGGCGCCTTTGTCTATGTGGACGAAGCCCACTCGCTCGGCGTGCTTGGCCGCCAAGGTCGTGGCACCGTGGATCATTTCGGTGTGCAAGACCAGGTGGACATCACCATGGGCACTTTCTCGAAATCGCTTGGTTCCATGGGCGGCTTCATCGCTGGAAATGGCCAGATGGTCGAGTATCTGAAGCACCGCGCCCGATGTTTGATTTTCACAGCTGCCCTTGCGCCGGCCGTCGTTGGCGGTGTGAAAAAGGCCCTCGAACTCATGCAGGAGGAAGAGTGGCGCATCGAACAACTTTGGCGGAACACCCGCAAGATGCACGAAGGCTTCAAGCGCATCGGATTCAATATTGGCGAAACCAAAACGCCGATTGTGCCAATTCTCATCGGTAGTGAGGCGAAGGCCTTTATCTTCACCCAGCGCCTATTTGAAGAGGGGATATTCGCCACGCCGGCCATCTATCCCGCCGTGCGTTATGGCGAAGCCATCGTTCGCACCAGCTTCATGGCCACTCACACGGATGAAGACCTCGACCGTGTGCTTGAGATTTTTGAAAAACTCGCACGCGAGTTGGGAACCTTTGATGACCCTGCCTATGCCAATCCAGGACGCCGCAAAAATGTTTTCGATTTCCGTTTGCCAGACGCCGTCGCAACGGATGCGGTTCGAGAGAACGGCGGAGAGTATTCACAAAACGGATCAGGCCTTTGTGCCTCCGTTTCCCGGTAGCGTTGCAAAGTTTCTCGCCCCCGATTCGACATTCCAGCGTCGCCACGGCGCTATCACAGCCTTCATCGCTGAGCGTGGCGGGCGCCCCATAGGCCGCATCGCGGCGGTCGTGAACCGCTCTCACAATGAATACCACAAAGACAAGGTCGGCTTCTTTGGTTTTTTTGACTGCGTGAATGAACCTGCTGTGGCCCGCGCGCTTTTTGAGAAGGTCGCCGGGGTTCTCCGGGAAGCGGGCCTCGATACTTCGCGCGGACCTTACAATCCCAGCATCAATGACGACTGCGGGGTTCTCCTGAACGGCTTCGAAAAACAGCCCGTCATCGGCTTGCCATGGAATCCCTCCTACTACGCCAGCCTGCTCGAGGATCTGGGGTTCAAAAAAGTCCGCACCCTCTATGTGCTCAGTCTCCCTCTCCACCAGCTCAATCCTCCGGAGAGGTTTACCCGCATCGTGGAGCGCCTGAAAAAACGCGCCAACCTCACGACCCGCCCATTCCAACTCAAGCGGCTCGATGAGGAACTCAAAATTGTCCGCGAAGTTTACAATGCCACCCTCGAAAGAAACTGGGGATTCGTTCCCATCGGCATGGAAGACTTACTCGACTCGGCGGAGGATATTCGTGCTATCGCCGACCCCCGCCTGCTGCTCATCGGCGAATCGAAAGGCCGTGACGCCGGCGTGGCCATTACCCTGCCGAACTTCAACGAAATTCTCGCCGCTGCTAAAAACACCCCGCACTGGCTGCGGTTGCTCCATATTTTTTTTCTGATGAAAACCCGGAAGATCAAAACCTGCCGCCAGACCGTGCTCGGGGTGGTTCCGGAATTTCGTGACAAGGGCCTCCACGCCTGGCTCGTGCATGAGCAATTCAGCGAAGCCAAAAAACACCACACCCACGCCATACTCGGCTGGCTCGAAGATACCAACGTCGAAATCATCGATGTCTGCCAAATCGTCGGCGGCGAGCCGGATCGCGAGTGGGGGCTTTATGAGAAATTCCTTTTATGAACTATATCCCTTCCGCTATCCGCTACGACCGCATGCCTTACCGCCGCTGCGGTCGCAGCGGCCTCCTTCTTCCTGCAATCTCGCTCGGCTTGTGGCATAATTTCGGCAGTGTCGATGTGTTTGAAAACTGCCAGGAAATGATCCTTGGTTCCTTCGACCTTGGCATCACGCATTTCGATCTCGCGAACAACTACGGCCCCGTGCCCGGCAGCGCCGAAGAGACATTCGGACGGATTTTAAAAAACGACCTGCGTGCATACCGTGATGAGCTAGTTGTCTCGACCAAGGCGGGTTACCGCATGTGGCCCGGGCCGCACGGAGAGTGGGGCTCCCGCAAATCGCTGCTCGCCAGCCTGGACCAAAGCCTCAAGCGCCTCGGGCTCGATTATGTGGATATTTTTTACAGCCACCGCCCCGATACAGAAACCCCGCTCGAAGAGACCGTAGGCGCCCTCGTGCAAGCCGTGCGCTCAGGCAAGGCGCTCTACGCCGGCGTCTCAAACTATCCCGCCGACATGACACGCCGCGCCGCTGACCTCCTCGCATCCGCCGGCGTTCCGCTCCTCATCCACCAACCCCGGTATAATTTATTTAACCGCTGGGTAGAGGACGGGCTATCAGATGTCCTTCTCGATGTGGGCGCCGGTTGCATCGCGTTCTGCCCGCTCGCACAGGGGCTTCTCACATGTCGCTACCTGAAAGGAATCGAAGACGGATCCAGAGCCAGCAAACCCCATGGATTTCTCAAGCCAGACCAGGTCACCGAGGAAAAAATGCAACGCGTTCGCGCCCTTGCAGAGATCGCCGCGAATCGCGGTCAAACTCTCGCTCAACTCGCCCTGGCCTGGGTGCTCGCCCGACCCGCAGTCACATCCGTTCTCATCGGAGCCAGTAGCCTCCAGCAGATTCAGGAAAATGTGGTCACTTTGGAAAAAATACACATCACTCCCGAGGAACTCGCCGCGATCGATGCGGCTTGCAGGCTCTAAAAACACGCCCCGCCCGCCTTCACGAATACAAGCTCTCTGCTGACGGCTTGACTAATAAGTTGACTTATGCTTGACTTATTGGATGTCCTACATCCCGCATTTTACCATCACTCCGAGCCTGCTTTCTCTGGTGGAGACGATTGCGGCACTTCGTGAGCGCATTCAAGGTGCGGCTGTGGAGGTTTCATGGATTCCTGCGCTTCAAAAGGACACCCGAACTCGTAATGTTCATGCTTCGACTGCAATTGAAGGCAATCCCTTGACGCTGGAGCAGGTCCGTGCGCTGGAGGAGGGACGGGAAATCGTGGCCTCGGATACTCGATCGCGGCGGGAGGTGCTCAATTACTTCGCCGGATTGCGTTATGTGGAGAAGCACGCCATGAAGGAGCGAATCTCCCACGAGGATCTCTTCGAGTTGCATAGAATTCTGGCGGGCGAGGTGATGGATCAAGGCACCGCCGGAAGTTATCGAATGATCGCCGTGCGTGTGGGCAACCATTTTCCGCCTGCCGCAGCGGATGTCTCTGGCCTCATGTTTGAGCTTCTGGACTGGTGGAACAAAGAGTCCTCCAAACTCTCGCCGGTGCTCAGTTCCGCCATCCTGCACTATCGTTTCGAGGACATTCATCCTTTTGCCGATGGCAATGGGCGAACCGGTCGCGCATTGGCGTTGTGGGAACTCTATCGGCGTGGATTCGACAGCCACCACATTTTCTCCGTCGATGAATACTATTGGGAGGATCGCCCCGGATACTATGCCGCACTAGATGCTGTTCGGAAGGTCGGCGAAGACCTCACCGGATGGCTTGAATACTGCGCCGAAGGTGTTCGGCTAACCCTTGAGAACGCATGGCTCCGTGTGCAGGCGCTGGAGGTGAGATCGCCGGAGAAATTGGTGCTTCGTCCCAAACAGGAACGGCTGCTTCAGCTTCTTCGGGACCATGGCCGCATGGCCCCGGCGGAAATCTGGGCCGCCATGAAAATATCCCGACAGGGTGCGATGGACTTGCTGCGTCCCTTGTTGGACGCTGGCGTTGTGGAGAAAGTCGGTGGAAAAAAGACCGGTTACTACACGCTTCGCCAGCCATAAACAAAGCCGCTACCCGACGGCAAAAAAAATTTAAAAAAAGTATTGTGCACCTCCGACTACGTGTTATTTTGATCTCGTTCTGGGGGGAACAGAAGCCCGTTGCGACACTCGTTGCGACGGGCTTCAACTTTTTAGAGGCCGATTTCATTCGCCCAAGGGTTGCATGCCTTTCCTTCCTGACCTATGAAAGACACGACATGGCCAAAGACGACTGTATCACAAGTAATGGAGTAGTAGTGGATGTGCTTCCTGGAACGCTTTTTCGAGTGAAGTTGGCCAACGACCATGTTCTCCTCTGCCACATCTCTGGAAAAATGAGAAAGCACTTCATCCGCATTGTTCCGGGGGATCGTGTCACCGTCGAAATTTCTCCCTACGATCTTACCAAAGGCCGCATCACTTTCCGCGAATCCGGATCTCCGCCTCCCCAGCGCTGATTGGCCTGCTCTGAGGGAAAAATCTTTTCCAAATCATGATTGCAGGAATCGATCTTGGAACTACCCATTCTCTCGTGGGCGTGATGGAAAGCGGCTTCCCGGTTCTCATCGCCGATGCCGAGGGTCGTCGCCTCACACCCTCCGCTGTATGGTTTCCTGAAGAAGGGGAGCCTGTTGTCGGTTGGGCGGCGCTGGAAAAAAAAGCCACGCATCCCGCGCAGGTCGTGACCTCCGTGAAGCGCCTCATTGGTCGCCGGGTTGGCGAGACCGCGTCTTCATCGCCGGGCTGCGCCGTAGAAGCAGGGCCGGATGGGGAGCTTCGGGTCTTGGTGGGAGGGCGTTCTCTTCGGCCCGAGGAAATTTCAGCGATCATCCTCTCAGAACTCAAAACCGATCTCGAGCAATCCTGCGGCGTTCCCGTGAACCAAGCAGTCATCACAGTTCCAGCCTACTTCAACGACGCCCAGCGCGCCGCCACCAAGAGGGCAGGGGAGCTGGCAGGCTTTACCGTGGAGCGGATTCTCAGTGAACCGACGGCTGCCGCATTGGCCTATGGACTCGACCGCCTCGGGGAGCGGGCCAAGGTTGCCGTCTACGATCTCGGTGGAGGCACTTTCGATGTCTCTGTGCTTGAGTTGAATTGTGGAGTCTTTGAAGTGCTCTCCACAAACGGCGACACCAGTCTCGGCGGCGATGATCTCGATGTCGCTCTCTCTAAAATCTGGAATCTCTCCCGCTTTGATGCTGAAAAAATCAAACGCGCACTCACCGATGCGGAGAGTATTGAGTTCGATGGTCGCACCTATCATCGCTCCGATCTGGAGACTGCTTGCTTGCCGATCATTGAAAAAACCCGTCGCCATTGTCTGCGTTCGCTTTCGGATGCCCATCTCGAGACCTCTGCGCTGGATGCCGTTGTTTTGGTCGGCGGGGCCACACGCATGCCGGTGGTTCGAAAGTTCGTCACTGAAATCTTCGGGCGCGAACCTGATGTGAGTCAGCATCCCGACGAAGCCGTTGCCCTCGGTGCCACAATCCAGGCGGGCATCCTCGAAGGGGGACTTCAAAATCTCACCCTCCTCGATGTGACTCCGCTCTCGCTCGGCATCGAGACCTTTGGCGGTCTCATGAATGTCATCATTCCCCGCAATACGACGATCCCATGCAAGGCGGGCGAGATGTTCACAAACGCCGTGGCCAACCAATCTGCCATGAGCATCACAGTCCTCCAGGGCGAACGCGAGATGGCCCGTGACAACTGGCCGCTCGGCCGAATGGATGTCGCCTTCCCGCCCGCGCCAAAAGGCCATGCCCGCGTCGGTGTGCAATTCGAACTCGATGCGAACGGCATCCTCCATGTCCTCGCCCGCGACACCAGCACTGGCCTTGACACCGTCATCAACATCCAAAGCGCGGTGGAAGTTTCCGACGAAGCCGTCGAAAAAATGCTCGGCGACTCGCTGGAACACGCCTTCGAGGATATGGACGAACGAATTTTCACCGAGGCCAAACTCAAGGCCGACGAAATGCTCCCAGCGGTGGACTCCGCACTCGAAGCACTCGGAGACGAAGTCACTGCCGAAATCCGCTCAGCCATCTCCGACCTCGTCCAAAAAATCCGCGTCGCACCCAAAAATTTGGACGATCGTCCAAATTTTTGGTCGGCGGCTGAATGTTCTTCGTGGCGGATCAGCGGCTGAGGGTGAAGTTTACGGGAACATCCACCGTTCCCGCCATGGTCACACCGCCGATTGTGCGGGGTTGGAATCTCCAGCCTTTGACTGCTCGCAGCGCGGCTTGGTCCAATACGCCGTAGCCTGAGCTTTTTTCGACCGCGACACTGATTGGCACTCCATCGGCAGAGACCTCCACGCGCACGGTGACCCGGCCTTCCCATCCAGCGCGTCTGGCTGTCTCTGGATAAATAGGAGGTGTATTGCGGATCACCACAGGTTGCGGAACATTCGCCGTCTTTGCCGCCGCCACGGGTGTCGGGCGTTGCGGGGTAGGCTTTTTTTCGATCTTCTTGGGCTCTGGCGTCGGCTGTGGGGCAGTTACCACTTCGCTCTGGTTGGTTGTGAGAATTTCTTCAGCTTTCGGAGGCGGTGGTTCCTCGGGTAGGGGCTCCGGTGTTGGCGCAGGATCGGGGGGTGGCTCCTGTAGGGTAGGGGCTTCCTCAATGAGGAAAACTTCCGTTGTCTCTCCGCTTGAGAATTCGATCTTTTGCGGACTCGAATGAACGAGGAAAATTCTCACGAGCACAAAATGCGCAATCGCCGAAATACCCAGCAGCACAGGGAAAAGCCATGCCCGAAATCCCCAAGCTCGATCCATTCCATTGCTTTTCACTCTGTGCTCTCCGTGTCCTCCGTGGTTAAAACCTTAAGGCCTGCTTGCTCCGAGAGGCTCGTGAACCAACTGAAACTGCTGCGCTCCGGCGGTTCGTGCACGGCTCATGAGTTGAAGGAAAATTCCGTAGTCTACCGACTTGTCGCCCCGGAAATGCACAACGCTGGTCGCATTTTTTTGAAGTTCGATTTTCAGCAAGTTCTCGAAGTCACCGTCAGCAATAACTGTTTCTGAGATGGAAACTCGGCCTTCCCCATCCAGGGATACCACCACCTTCGCCGAATCCGAACTGTCCTTGGAAGCGGCCTGTGGTAGCGTGAGCGGGACTGATGGCGGCATAAAGCTCGATGTGAGCATGAAAAAAATCAGCAGCAAAAATACGACATCCATCAACGGTGCCATATCGATCGAGAGCGTGGGGCGTTTGGGACGGCTGAACATGGCAAATCAGGCTACTGAGTTCATGTCGCGACCGGCTTCAGCTCGGAGCGGCATCGTCTTTCCGCTCACCGCGCATACCGAAGAGCATGTCGGCTGCAGGGCGTCGTCAAGAGCGGTGACGGCCAGCTCCATGCGGCGGGCAATTTTGTCCGCGTGACTCTCATACGCATGGTAGGCGGCCATGCAGGGAATCGCCACCACTAGTCCAAACACTGTCGTGAGAAGTGCTTCCCAGATGCCTCCGGCGAGGTCTGAGGGTTTCGGAGCACCTGCTAGAGTTTCGATGCTCGCGAATGCCACCACCATACCCAGCACCGTTCCGAGCAAGCCCACGAGAGGCGAAAGATGAGCGATCGAAGCTAGGACTCGCAGGCGTTTTTCAACGGATTCCAGCACGAGGCTTCCCTCGCGCTTCACATTATCCACACGAACTTTTGCGGGCCGCTCGAGATTTTCTAAATAAACCTGCACTACCCGCGCGACGGGATGCCGACTTGATCGTGCCATTTGAAGCGCCTCAGGTGTGCGTCCGGCCTCCATCTCGACGAGCACTCGATCAAGCCATCGATCCGCTCCGAAGCCATACGAGAGGTAAACCACCGCCCGCTCGACAATCACCGCCGCGCCCACCACCGAAAAAGCCAGCAGCACCCACATCAACTCCCCGCCTCGAATGAAATAGTCCATCAGTGTTTCCATGACGCCTTTTTAAGCACAAGTAACCGCCTGCGTCATGTCGAAAATGAGACGCAGTCTCAAAAAAAAGGCTTGCTATTGAGACTCTGTCTCACTAAGTCTGCGGGTAGTTATGCAAAAAAATCATTCCATTCCCCAAAAAGTGGCGTCGCTGTTTTTTCTGGCTGTATTCGGGTTTGGCCAGCTCTTTGCTCAAGAAACCGTGCAACAAATGGACGAAGTCCAGGTGCGGGCCGACTACGACCGTGATGTCAACGGCGCCTTTTTACCGGATGTCGATGGCACAAAAATCCACGCAGGGAAAAAAACCTCGAATATCGATTTGGAGCAGATTCCAGACATCAGCATGGACAACTACCGGCAGGTTATTTCGAAGACGCCGGGTCTCGTCCTCGCCGAGGAAAACACGCCGCTGCTGAGCATCGGATATCGCGGCTACGATCCGCATCGGACTCAGTTTTTCCAAGTCCTCGAGGATGGCATTCCAATTCACGCCGACATGGTGGGATACCCCGAGGCCTACTACACACCGCCCCTCGATGCCGTTGAAAGCGTCGAGGTGGTAAGAGGTGGCGCGGCGCTCATGTATGGTCCACAGCCAGCCGGCGCCATCAATTTTGTCATGAAAAAACCGCCGCTCGACACGCCGTTCACTGTCGAGTCCACAAACATTCTCGGCAGCTTCGACATGTATTCGAATTTCACCTCCTTCGGCGGCACGCTCGGGAAATTCGGCTACTACGGCTACTACGATCACCAGCAAACAGACGGCTTCCGCGAGGCGAACAGCGACTTTTTTCTGAATGCCTGGGGCGGCACATTCGCTCTCGATGCCACAGGCCCCGTGCGCTGGTATTTGAATGCCACCGCGTATGACGAAACCCACGGCGAACCCGGTGGACTCACGCTGGAAAATGGTCCGAATACCGTCAACTACAACACCGACCGCGACGGCACCTCCCGCTTCTACGACCGCATGCGGGTGAGCCGCTACGCCGTTTCCATCATCAACGAGTGGGACATCTCGGACCGCACGCTCTTCACCTTCCGCACATGGTTCGACTACTACCTCCGCTTCAGCCGCCGTCAGAACGGGGGAGGCTTCGGCACGCTGCCCACCGGGCCAAAAGCGCAGACCAACCAGCTCGAGAACCAGCAATTCTACACCTACGGTGCTGAGCCGCGCGTCAGTCATAATTGGGACTGGCTTGGAAACACCCACACGCTCACGGGCGGCATGATGTTCTACTACGACTGGTCGCCACGCGTTGATCAGACCGGCAACTCGCCCACGGCGATGACCGGTAGCACGGTGAACCAAAGCAACCGCGAGAGCGTTTACTACAGCCTCTTCGCCGAGAATCTTTTTCAGTTCGGCAGCTTCTCCATCACTCCCGGATTCCGTCTCGAGAACATTTGGCAAAGCGTGCGCGAGCTCGTGAACAAATCCTCCTTTCAGACCGGCAAGCCCCTCCAGGACGAGACGACTTACAATTTTGCCCCGCTCTTCGGTCTCGGCCTCGAATACGACTTCACGCCCGAAGTGGCTGTTTACGCCAATGTCTCGCAGGCCTACCGTCCACCGATTTTCACACAGGCCGTGCCCACCTCACCGAATGTTGCTGTCGTCGGAAATCTGCAGGAGAGCAACATCGTGAACTACGAAATCGGCTTCCAAGGCGAACCCGTCTATTGGATCACATGGGACACGAGTTTTTTCCTGATCGACAACTCCGACCAGATCGGCTCCCGCGCTGTGAATGACGGCCAGATCACAACCGTTATCGAAAATTCCGGCCGCTCCATTGTCTATGGCTGGGACCTCTACACAGAAGTCGACTTCGTTGGCGCCGCCAATGCCGCTTGGAACAAAGACGACGGCAAGGGT
>JAPLTI010000061.1 GCA_026398285.1 Verrucomicrobiota bacterium | reverse complement strand
GAGCTTGTGCTTCTTGATGTAGTCCCAGAGTTTTTTGGTGAGTTCACCACGGGATGCAGGAGTGGATCCCACGACAGCGGCGAGGATGGCGTCGGGCTGAACGGGTTTGAGAAGTGCGGGGTTGGCTTTGCGCTTGGGCTTGGTTTCTGTAGGCATGTGATTTTTAATTTACTTGGTTGGGTATGTCAGTTGCCGATCTTTTTTTTCGAAGGCCGGGAGACTGGTTCGCGAACTTTTCGGTAGGGAACAGAAGTGTCGTTAGCACCTGAGGCCTGTTGCGTCGAGGGTTAATTTTACAGACATTGCAGACAGAAAAAATATGCGGCTTGCATTTTTCCCAATGCGGAAAGAATCTTCGCGGCACCAAAAACCATCGACACTTCCCAGTGTCGGATTTTTGAGAAAATAAAAACAAAAGAAGAACGAATGGCGACAACCACACTCGAGCATCCCGACGCATTGGCCCGCAGCTTGAAGGCCATGCAAGAAACCGACGAAATGCTTGGCGAGAAACTCGTGCTCAACATGGGACCCTCGCACCCATCGACCCACGGTGTGCTTCGCATGATTCTCGAATTGGATGGTGAAGTCGTGACCAAGGCGACTCCGGATATTGGCTATCTGCACCGTGGCGATGAGAAAATCGCGGAAAACATGCAATACAACCAGTTCATCCCCTACACGGACCGACTGGATTACCTCTCCCCGATCGCGAACAATGTGGCCTACGCCTTGGCTGTGGAGAAACTTATGGGCTGGGAACTGCCCCCGCGCGGCAAGGCTATTCGTGTCATCTGCTGCGAACTGGCCCGCATTTCGTCCCACCTTCTTGGCATCGGCTGCCTCGGGATGGATCTCGGTGCCACATCCGTCTTCCTCTACACCTTCACGGAGCGCGAAAAAATCTACAACCTCGTCGAGCAGCTCTCCGGTGCGCGATTTACCACAAGCTACACACGCGTGGGTGGCCAAACCCGCGACTTGCCGCCTGCTTTTATTGCGATGTTGAAGGATTTTCTGGAGTCCTTCCCGCCCGCTTTTGAGGAAACCTGCAAACTCATCACGCGAAACCGCATTTTTGTGGACCGTTGTAAAGAAGTTGGAACCATCAGCAAGGAAGACGCAATCGCCTACGGTCTTTCAGGCCCAAACCTCCGGGCTTGCGGCGTGGATCACGATCTTCGCAAAAAGCATCCCTACCTCGACTATCAGAACTACGACTTCGAAGTGCCAATCGGCTCCGTGGGCGACAGCTACGACCGATATCTCGTGCGCCTTGAAGAAGTTCACCAGAGTGTGAACATTCTGCGTCAGGTTCTCAGCAAACTTCCCCCCGGTCCGATCAATTGGCACGACCCAAAGAGCACACTGCCCGATAAAGTCGCTGTCCTGACGAAGATGGAGGAGTTAATCCACCACTTCATTGTCGCTACCGAAGGCATAGACGCTCCAGCTGGAGAAGTCTATTTCGGGGCGGAAAACCCGAAGGGAGAACTTGGTTTTTACATCAACAGCAAAGGTGGCGGCGTCCCCTACCGCATGAAAATCCGCTCTCCCTCGTTCTGCAACATCAGCATCCTCTCCAAGATGCTGCCCGGCTCGATGGTCTCCGATGTCGTTACGATTCTCGGCTCCCTCGATCCAGTCTTCGGCGAAGTGGACCGCTAAGCTCTCAGGCAAAGCAACACCCACTGCCCGCGATGGCGGTATTCAAACGGTAGAAATTCACGTTTTCTTTTTTAAAAATGACCTTGGCAAACTTGTTATCCGAGTCGCAGATCATCCCAGAGATGGCCTCGAAAGAACGCTGGGACGCAATCAGGGAACTGGTCGACCGCCTTGTTGAGGCTGGAAAAATCGACAAGGAAGATCGCGAAGATGTGCTGGAAAGCATCCGTCAACGCGAAGAAACCATGAGCACCGGCATCGGCTTCGGAATCGCGATTCCCCACGCCTCGTCCTCGAAAGTAGCCGAAGTCGTGGCCGCTTTCGGACGCTCCACTTCAGGCATTCCATTTGAGTCCCTTGACGGAGAGCCCGTGAATTTCATCGTTCTCTTCGTGGTGCCAAAGGATCAATTCCAAACCCACCTGCGCACACTGGCTGCGATAGCGAAATTTTTGAACGACAAAACAGTCCGCGAGGAGTTGTCCAAGGCTCCATCCCCCGCCGCCATTCTGCAGGTTTTTGAAAACCGCTCGAACCGGGCCTGATGCCAACCCTGCGTGAACTCCTCGCTTCGCGTCTGCGCGATGCGCTGATCGCCTGCGACCTTGACTCCGCCAGCGCTGATGTCTCACAAGCCGCCGGTTCACGTTTCGGCGACTACCAAGCGAATGCAGCCATGGTTCTCGCGAAGGAAAAAAAAGCGAATCCGCGCCAACTTGCGACCGGGATTTTATCGAAACTTGATGTAACCGGACTCACGGCCACGCCAGAGATTGCCGGCGCTGGTTTTATCAATTTTCGACTGGAGAATTCCTTTCTTTCCGAATCGCTTTCCCTCCTGGCGGGGGATTCTCGACTGGGAGTCGGAATCGCCGCCAGTCCGAAAAAAATCCTCGTCGATTTCAGTTCGCCCAATGTCGCGAAACCGATGCATGTCGGCCACATTCGGAGCACCATTCTGGGCGATTGCCTAGTGCGCGTCGCGAGATTCCTCGGACATGATGTCACAGCCGACAACCACATCGGCGACTGGGGCACGCAATTTGGAAAGGTCATTTACGGATGGAAACATTTCCTCAACCGTGCGGACTTAGAAAAAGACGCCATCGCCGAGCTGGTGCGCCTCTACCGCGAAGTCACCCGACTTGAAGAAACGGACGAATCCATCAAGCGCACGGCTCGCGAGGAACTCGTCAAACTCCAGGCCGGCGATGCCGAAAACCTCGCCATTTGGAAGCAGACGGTCGAACTCTCCTGGCGCGAATTCGAAAAACTCTACGACCTGCTCGATATCCGCTTCGACGAGCGCTTGGGGGAAAGCGCCTACAACGAGGCCCTCGCCCCGCTCTGCACGGAACTCGAGAAGCGAGGCATAGCGACCACCAGCGAGGGCGCACTCTGCA
>JAPLTI010000064.1 GCA_026398285.1 Verrucomicrobiota bacterium | reverse complement strand
CGCATGCCGGTTCTTTTGCCCGATGAGATTCTGCAGCTTCGCGATTGGTCCCGCGGGCCTGAAACTCGGCAGCAACCAGTTTCGATTGTCGAGCAGGCGCTCACCGATGCGATGTCCGAGAACATCTGGATCGAGGGAGATGAGGCTTTGCGCAGTGCCGGATTTGATTTCACCCAGCAGGACATACCGGTGACCTTCGCCTGGCGGGGATCCAGCATCAATGACATCATTCATACCGCCCTCCCGCGGTGGATCAATTTCGACGCCCAACTCCAGCAAACCACGCTGCAGGGTCTGGTCCTTGAGGCCCGCCCTGGACCTCGTTTGGAGCTTTCCCTCACTGGTCCATTCGGATCGGAAGCAGTCCTGAAGGATTTCCTCGCCCGCCTGATTGAAATCATCGGATCTCTCTCCGAGAACCTTGCCAAGCCAGTGAACCGCATGCCGGTTCTTTTGCCCGATGAGATTCTGCAGCTTCGCGATTGGTCCCGCGGGCCTGAAACTCGGCAGCAACCAGTTTCGATTGTCGAGGCCTTCCGCAAGGTCGTTCAACGAGACAGCGGGGCTGTTGCCGTCAAATTTGGCGATTATGAAATGACCTATGGGGAGTTGGATGCCCTCTCGGACAAACTCGCCGCTCACCTCGCTCAAACCGGTCTCGCTGGCGGGTGGCATGCCGCTCTCTTTCTATCCCCTTCGGCTTGGATCAGTGTGGCTATGCTCGGTGCTTGGAAGGCTGGAAATTCCTGCCTCGCCATTGATCCGACAGCTCCTGCGGATTGGGTTGAGTCGACACTTGCCGCTCACGATGTCGCGTTGGTCTTTTGCGACGATCAGGATTGGGAGACATTGGAACCCGCATCTGCCGAGGCGAGAAATATTGGCCCCGACGAACTAGCCGCAACGATGCCGGGGCATTCGGATGGCGCACCACCCATGGTTCGTGCGCTGACTCACAGCATGCTGGTTTCTTCGGCACTGGAAGGTGCCAGAGTTTTGGATTTTCAGCCCCGGCATTCATTCCTCGTCCGCTCGATGCCCGGCGGGGGTGCGTTTTTTGATGAATGGCTCATTCCGCTTCTTTCTGGCGGCACAGCCTATGTTGCCGGCTACGACATGGTGGACTCCGCTGCGGCTCCAGTCACCCATCTGCGCCTCACCACTCCGGAGTGGGCGAACCAAGCTGCGGACTGGGGACACGAAGGCGAACCTTGCTCTCCATCACTCAGGTGTGTTGCGGTGGAAGCCGGTTCACCGCTTTTTTCGGCTGCATCTATCTGGCAAAAACAAACAACTCATCCATTGCGGCAGGTTGTCTTTTTCAGCCCCGCCTCGCTCTGTGGACTCGGTCTTGCGGGAATTGTTCGCAAAAACACTTTGCGCCTCCCTGCGGGAAAACCAGCCGCCGAATGCGAAGCGTTCATAGCCGATGCGGATGGACTTGAAGTTCCCCCCGGCTATGTCGGACGCCTCTCTCTTAAATTTCCGGGATGGAAAAACCTGCCGGATGCTGGTGGAAGGCTTGGCTTGGATACCGGGCTCAATGCCTGGAGGGATTGGGATGGCGATGTGTATCTGGAGAGTGGATCCCGTAAGATTCTTGGCATTCCATCGGCGGCCCAGACTCAGTCAGCTCGTGAAGTTTTTCCTCAGGTGTTGGATTTCTTCGTCGGCGCACAGGCGATTTACGCTCTTTCGGACAATCCGGTGTCTGGAGCGGTCTGTGTCAAGCAGTGGCTTCTTAACCGTGCCGGTTGGGTTGATGAATCCGCGCTTCCTCAGCCGGTTCAACCGACAAGCGCTCAGTCCGCAGCCCAAGTGGCAAAAGCGCCTCAAGCCTTGCCTGCTGCCAAGCGTCCAGTTCAATCCGCCTGGACACCACTCGTGGAAATGTGCGCAAGAAGTGTCGGTAGCACTCTGGTTCTCGTTCATCCGGCGGATGGTCTCACGGACTCCTATTCGGACCTTCTCGGGGCTCTTGGCAAATCCCGTCGGGTGATTGGTATCGCCGCGCGGGGGGCGCTGAATCCCGAGGCGTGCCATCCCTCGATTGAAAGCGCAGCTGCGCAATACATCGCGGCTTTGTTTGAGGATGCGCCTCTGCAGGATTTTCAGCTCGCGGGGTTTGGATTCGGTGCAATCGTGGCCTTGGAAATGGCCCGCCAACTTCAAGCCGCTGGGCGTGCGCTGCCTCGCTTAGTCTTGATCGGTTCCCTTCCTCCACAGACGGACAAGCCCCGAGGGTGGCTGGATTCTATGAAGAAGACCTTCAAGCGTTCAGTCCCGACCTTCCGGATGGAACCCCAGCCTGCATCGACAGCTGTGGGCGTGAGGCATGAGTCGATTCTTACGAACTATCGATTTCCTGTCTGCGACATTCCGGCCACAATCATCCTACCTGCTGATCTTTCCGAATCTACCGATGCCTGGCAGGAAATTCTACCAAGCGCCGCCGTTGAAATAACCCGCTCTTCATGGGCGGAAATGCTGTCAACACCCGCCGTGAAGCGGATCGCATCGATCTTGAACTCGGCCGAGAATCACGAAACACAGAGTTTCTGATTTTGTGCAGGAGTTGGTCAGATTTCTTCTGCTGCCAAGACCTCGGATAGACTGATTTCGTGCCCTATTTGAATCGATTGCGAAGCCAGTCGAAGCATAGCAACAGCTCGTGCGGGAGCGGAATTTTCCCAGAGTGAGGCGATGGACGAGGGCGATCTCGGTTTGCCCACGAAGGAGGAGACGTTCCGGATGCCAGTCCGCTTCTTGGTTTGTCGGGTGAATCTCGCGGATTTCATCGAAGCGTTTTAAACTAGCCAAACACGATGCCCAGCGCACCAAAGCCGCCTCATGAATGCTATCGCCGGAATTCGTCATGCCTGTGCATTGAGAATAGGCGGCCAGAGCTTCGTCAGTCCGCTCTAGGTCAAGCAATGCGCCCCCTTTGAGGAACCATGCCATCGGGTGCGCTCCCTCGGCCTGTGTGGTCATCTTTTCAAGAATCCGCAGATTGCGTTGCTGCTTTGCAGCGTTCACCTCAGGACTTGAGTAGCCGGTATGAATGATTTCGATCCCGGTATTTTCAATCGGGATGTTCGCGCGCTGCAGGCTCGTGACTACTTGCTCATGAACAGGCCACTCGTATCGCACATGCGGATCGTTTGGAAATAGTCTCACGATCAATCCTGAAATGCCCGTTCGCCCCTCATCCGTTGAGCTTTTATTTACTAAATGATAAGCGCGATCCGCTGCATCGGCACTCGATGTGAGCGCCCGAATGGCTTCAACACTCGCTGGCGGCAGGTATTCATCCGCATCCAAAACAAGAATCCACCGTCCACGAGCCGCCTCCAGAGCCTCATTGCGCGCGGCGCTGAAGTCGTCGATCCAGGGAAAATCCAAAACTCTCGCTCCGCATGTGATGGCGATTTCTTTTGTTCTGTCATTCGATCCCGTATCGACAACGATCATCTCCGCAGCAAGTCCTGATGCGGATTTCAGGCACCTTTCGATGTGAGTTTCCTCATCTCGCGCGATCAGAGCCAGAGAGATATCGGGAGGGGTTTGATCCATCGTTTAAGTATGGCCTGAAGCGGTCATCCTTTCCAACTCTCCGAGCTAAATAAAAATATTTCTAAAGTTCTTTCAGACGTCAGCCGATATTTAGACCAACGGAGAATAACTCCCCCAGTGAGGTCGAACACTGAACCAAAGCGGCCCGACAGCGAGACGGACTTCGCAACACAGAAAGACAAAGGATATGTCAGTCGTAATCAACACCAATTCAGCAGCCACATCAGCAGCCTACAACCTTAGCAATACAAACGTTAATCTCCAGAGAAGCCTCAACCGCCTTTCCAGTGGTTCACGTATCAACTCATCATATGACGACGCCGGCGGTCTCGCTGTGTCGATGAAGCTCAGCGCTTCCATTCGCCGCACCGACGCCACCTTGGCAAACGTCAATAATTCAATCGCCTTCCTGCAAACACAGGATGGAGTCATCAAAACTGCGGATAAAATCCTTAACCGTATGTCCGAACTCGCAACTCTTGCTCAAGACGTGACCAAATCCACCAGCGACCTTGCTCTCTACAACACTGAACTGACCCAATTGAAGGGCCAGCTCAACCTGATGTTGGACGAAGAGTTCAATGGGATCAGCCTGTTTAGTGAGGGTGTCGCGGCTGGCGGTTCTGCTTCTGCAAACGGCCTCGATATGGACACGAATTCAACTTTGGTCGTCGTGGCCTCCCATGATGGCAACCAGACCATTGGCATTACTCAAGTGGACTTGAATCAGATTGTTTTTGATATCACGGATACCGCTTCTACAAGCAGTTACATGGATATCAGCACAACGGACAATGCTCGTGATGCCGTTGGTTACATCCAGACAGCGATACAAAACTTGGCAACCCTCCGCGCCAACAACGGTGCCGAGCAGTCCCGGTTGACCTTCGCAGCAGACATGCTTGCAGTGAACAAGACCAACCTCGAAGCCGCGAACAGCCGCATCCTCGATGTGGATGTCGCCGACGAGAGCACGAAGCTCGCCCGGTTCAACATCCTGCAACAAGCCGGAACAGCAATGCTCGCCCAAGCGAACCAGTCGACCCAGTCGATCCTTCGCTTGATCAGCTAAGCGTGGCTCCAAGGCAAGATTGATATCAAATGATTCAGAGGCTCTCCCGCGAGGGAGAGCCTCTTGTTTTTTACCAAAAAACCTTTGCGCTCAGTTGTGCTGGGCTGATTGATTGGGGGGATCGATGGACGATCAGGAATTTGAGCTCGTTGATAATGCCCGTGCGGGACTTTCCCACTATTCGCTGGAGAGGCTAAAGACTATCGCCCCGACGTTTCGCGAGCGGTCTGCTCAGAGGCTTGCCTGTGTCGAATTGATTGCCGAGAAGGAGCGGGAACTTGCGCGGTTGCAAATGGGCGCTGTTTCGCGAAGGGCCTCTCTGGCATTGATTGTTTCGCTCATTGCGATTCTTTGGCCCGTCATTCTTGCCGTGGCTTGGTTTTATTTGCAGCCGCTCTTGATGCCCGCTGAACCAGTTCGGGCCAGCCCATTACCTGCGGCTCGTTCTGTTGCTAAGCCTAGTCCTACACCCGAACTGATCGAGCCCGAGTCGACTCCTGAACCGCTGCCTCCGCTGCTTGGCGAACCTCCGCCTACGCCTGGGGCTGGCTGAATA
>JAPLTI010000324.1 GCA_026398285.1 Verrucomicrobiota bacterium | reverse complement strand
GCCCTGCTTGCCATCATTCCCTTCAAACAAGGAGAACCTCTTTCCGCCTTCTTCGAATTATACCACCGCCACCGCAGAGAAGCACTCAACCTCATCCTCAACTCCCGTCCCGCTCTATGAATAGTCCAGCCAAACGCCCTGCCGCTGAACTTTGCAGCCGATGGACGGGGGTGTTTTGGTTTTTTCATAGCCTGCCAAGTGGCAGGTTTCAAACACCCCGTCCATCTCTCCTTCAGGGTCAATTTTTTCCTCTATGGGATGGCTGTGGATCGCTATTGAACTTTGAGTGGCCGTGGCTTTCTGGGCAAAACGGATATACTCCTCGTGATGAGGAAGCGAATGGGCAGTAGCCAGCTTATCTGAGCTTAGCTTTGCTGACTCTGACACCACTCGGCCCAAATCTCGCGCAGAGCAGTTTCAAAGCGTAAAGCCTGTCCCGCGTGGTCGCAGAGGATGCTTCCGGCGACTTTGCTGCGAAGGGACTCGCGGAGTTGGCTGCGGAGGGCACGGTCTTGCGCGAGAGCGACTGCCTTTTCAATGTAGGCTTCCTCGTTTTCAGCAGCCCATTCCGGATGGCCTACGGCGGTGAGCAGGGATAGCCCAACGCGAGCTGCATGGCGGTCTCCGATGAGTGAGACTACGGGAATGCCCATCCAGAGCGCCTCGCAGGTCGTGGTGGTGCCATTGTAGGGGAAGGTGTCCAAGGCGACATTCACGCGGTTGTAGGCGGCGAGGTGGTCTTGGGTGGCGGCAAAGAAGCCGGTAATTTCCACGCGATCTTCGCTAATGCCAGCGGCAGTGATGCGCTCGAGGACATTTTTTCTAACTTCGGGATCGTCCAAATACACGCTCTTGATGAAGAGGCGGGAGTTTGGCACCTGATCCAAAATTTTTGCCCAAACGGCCAGGGTTTCGTCGGTGACTTTCAGGAAATTGTTGAAGGATCCAAAGGTGACGGGCGAGCTTTCATCCGGCATGGCGGGCGAGGGGGCATCGCCGGGCGCTTCGTAGGTCCACGCGCATGGCGAAAAGCGAATGAGCTTCTCAGTGGCGAACGCATCCGCCTCGCCGCAGGGGTCGGTGATTTCATCGACGAGGCGGTGGGTGATGGTTGGCACGCCCGTTGTATTTGGGTAGCCGAGGTAGGAGATCTGCACCGGAGCGAGGCCCCGGGCGAGGAGCGGCAGGCGGTTCATGGCGGAGTGGCCTGCGAGGTCGATGAGAATGTCGGGCGCGTCACGCTGAATGAGAGTGGCGGCGGCGTCATCTTCCACGCCATTGAGATTCGTCCATTTGCTCGCCAGCTTCCGCAGCACGGCGCTGGTGCTGTCCTCGGTGTGGTGGCAATGGTAAAGCAGCGTCTGCACGCGCGAAGGGTCGAGATTTTCGAGCAGTGGCTTAAGAAAGAACGCAACCGAGTGATACCGCAAATCTGGCGAAATAAATCCGACGCGGAGTTTTTTATCGGGCTCTTGCGGATTAAAAAAAACCTGAAATTCGTCCTTCGCGAAGAGCGCTCCAAATTCCTTGTGCGCCTCGAAAACACTCTGGCGATCTTGGCGTGGCAGGTAGTTGAGCAGCATGTTGCGGGCGCTGAGCACGCGGGCGTTTTGCGGCTCCATCCACAGAATCGAATTGTGCAGATCGAGCGACTCCTCGGTTTTGTAAAGCCGCTGCAGGCCCAGCGCGCGCGCGCTCGAGGCGGCGACGAGGAAGGGATCGAGTTGAAGCGCCTTGTCGAGACACTCCATGCCTTCGACGATGTGGCCGGTCTTTTCGAGCAGGGAAAGGCCGAGGTTGCTCCAGGCAATGGCCATGCCGGGATCGATCTCTGTGGCTTTGCGGAAGTGCGGTTCGGCAGACGCACAACCATTCACTACGGCCGCAAGCTCGCCAAGAAGTTCGTGGGCGGTGGCATTTGTAGGCTGGATCTGAGCGAACTTCCCAAGGGATTCCAGAGCCTCATGAGGCAGCCCCAGCGCCCTTTGACAGCGTGCCAGGTTTTCCCACATTTCCGCCATGTGTGGGATTTTCTTGAGAGCGCGGACGAGGTGCGGTTCCGCCTCGGCATGGCGACCGAGATCCGCCAGCGCCATGCCGAGAAACATCCTGCACTCTACCGAGTCCGCATTGAGTTTCCGCGCCTTTTGCAAAAGTTCCACAGACTCCTCCAAGTGCCCTCCGCGCTGAAACGCCATCGCCCCCGAGAGATACCAAGCATCGAAATCCTTCGGGCGCTCGCGTCGCACCTTGGCATAAATCCGTTCCGCCTCGTCGTGCTGGTGGGCTTGGTGAAGCGACAATGCTTCCTCAAGAAGATTGGTTCTTTGTTTGTGGTTCATGCGCTGTGGGTCAAACTTGCCAAGTTTGCTGCATGGCACTCAAAAATGCACGATGGTTTTTATCTCGTCTCAATCGGTCACAGCTTGTAAGCAGACCGTTCGCTCACACGCGATGACAATCGCGCCTCCATCTCCAGAGAGTTTGAAAAACGGCATCTTCTTTGCCGTCCACGATCAGCCTTTCAGTCGACTCCATTACGCCACGCTGTGCCTCATGCAAGGTTTGCGTTCATTGGGAGTTCCCGCATTTTCCAACTGTCCTATTCCTGACATGCAGGTGAGGGGATTTGATCCGGTCGCTTATGATTTATATGTTTTTAACATAACCGAGCGCAGTGCCAAAGGCCCTATGTTGCCATTTGTCGAAAAGTTTCCACGAAAGGAAAAAATTCTGCTCAGCATGTCGGATACAAACGGGATTATCTTTCCGGGTGCGGGTTTCCCGAGTCTGATGACTCACGAAAATAAATTTCTCAAACTTGCAGGAAACCGCCAGCCATGGGCTTTTGGCATCTCGGAGGAAATTTTGGAGAAGACAAAAAACATTCCGCCATTTGAAGAGCGGCGTTTTGGAGTCCTGCGAAATTTTCGCCCTTCCGGTAACCAAGATGTGCGAAACTTTCTAGACCTCTCCTTCGTCGAAGTGCTTGAGAAATATTTGCCTGTGGATCGCTCCATTGGGTCCGACCATTTTGAAAGGCTACTGGGTGTAACTGCCTGCTTGGCCTACGGTGGAGCTATCAGTGTAGACCAGTCTTCTAATGCTTATTTTGCTCAAAACGAAGGCTATAAATACATTCTTGAGCGATCGGAATATAAAAGCCCATTGGTTGTTGTGCGCTGGGATAGTTGGCGCTTCTGGGAATCCTTAGCGGCCGGCTGCCTGACATTCCATCTGGATTTTGAGAAATATGGCTTTCTCTTGCCGGAAATGCCTGTGCCGTGGAAACACTATATCCCGATCGACATGGCCGATCCAGTGGGCTCCGTGGATCGCTTCATGGATTCCCGCTCCCGCTGGGCCGAAATTGCTCATAGCGGTCGCGAATGGGCATTGGAGCACTACAGTCCTATTGCCTGCGCACGAAGATTGCTGCGCGTTATGCCTTGCGGGGCATAGGACTTTGTGATGTCCACCACGGCCTTCAATTTTAAGTCTTTCAGCTTTTCCACTGCTCCTCACTCCATGCACAATGCGCCCGTCAACTTCCATGAGTCCTTGGGGCAAGTATCCTGTTTACAAAGATATTGCTCGATTTGAGTATGGCCGTTTGCTTTGGAAAAACCCATCGGTGCGCCAAAGAATTCTCGCGCCCTGGAGCGATTCCAAGCATCCTTACCATCACAGGTTCCTGGAGAATCAAGAAACCATTAAAGAGGTGCTTGGTTCACATTCCAGCGATGTAGAACTGGATCGAGATTTGCGAAAAAGAAACCTCAGCCTTCGGGCGGTTGTCAGGGAAATTCCACCTGTATTTGCCTCCATTTAAAAAAATACTTCATAATCAGATTTATATGTAAACCAGTTGGCCGAGCAGTGCTGTGAGAGAATCTACCTACCCGTTACCAGTTGGTGTCTTCTTCTTTTAACCATGTCACGCCGGAGTCGCGCAGCGCGAAGGCGGATTGCTTTCGGCATGAAAAATGCTGCGCATTAAGTCAATTGGCAATGCACTTAACTATTTCGCATATTTCGCATTTTGTTTTTCTCGCCCGTCACCAGCAACCCTTCACCGATTACTTTTTATGCCTTTCAGTATATCAGCCTTACGGCTTTCTTTTTGCTCCAGTGCTCTTAATTCGCTGCCCAGGCTTGTTATAAAATAACAATCAGAAAACCATTGCTTGCTTATAATATTGACAGTTACTTTTTGAAATTTAATATTGATTTTAATAAGCTCCAAAATTCAAAATTAATTAAAAAATACACCTTATGCTACCCAACCTTGCACCTTACCTCCAAGCGCAGTTTTTTCAGTGCATTAAAAATCTTGGATTTGACCCTAAACACATTGTTGATGTCGGTGCCAATCGAGGAACATGGACGCGAAATGCGCTGCAATATTTTCCTGATGCGTATTATTCGCTATTCGAGCCCCAGGCGTATCTTTCCGCGAGTTTCACGGATCTCCTTAAGAATCCAAAAATCAAATTTCATGCAAAAGGGGTCGGCGCAAGCTCAGGCATGATGGACTTAACAACTTCGGATCGTGACGATAGCTTTAGCTTTTCTTTTACTGCCGAGCAGGCTAAAGCCTTCGGAGTGCGCCAGGTTAAAGCACCTGTTGTCACACTGGATGAATTCTTGCCAACCCTCGGCCTTCCTCGGCCTGAATTAGTTAAGATTGATGCTGAGGGATGGGATCTCGAGGTGCTCAAAGGTGCGGAATCAACTATCGCGAATGCGGAAGTCGTATTGATGGAGGCTGCTGTCATGAACAAGTTTTTTAAAAATACGATGGCCGATGTGGTTCGTGAAATGAGTGAAAGAGGCTTTGTGGTCTTTGATATTACTGATTTAAATAGAACGCAAAAACACAATGCGCTTTGGTTGGCTGAAATAGCGTTTGCAAAAAAGCAAAGCGCCTTGTGCCAGCTCATTTCGACATATTGAGAATCTTTTATCCATGAACATATTGCTTTCATGTATTGGAAAGAGAGGGTATTTAGCGGATTTCTTCCGCAATGAACTAGATAGCCGAAGCAAGATCATTGGAACCAGCAACACCCATTGGACTCCAGGTTTTTCAGCGTGCGACTATGCGGCCGTTCTTCCTCCCATTTCCAGCGATGATTATATTCCTGCGTTACTTGATGTGTGCCAGAAATATGATGTTCGCGCACTCCTATCATTTTTCGACCCGGATGTTCATAAACTATCGCTTTATCGAAATTGGTTTTTCGAGGCCGGAGTCTTACCGGTGATTCCGTCACATACAGCAGCAGATTTATCATTCGATAAACTCAAAACATGGAACTATATGAATGATATTGGAGTGCCTTCACCGCACACATCGGCATCCCTGCAGGATTCAAAAGAATTACTCGAGAAAGGGATTTTTCATTTTCCGCTGATTATAAAACCTAGATTCGGATTCGGTAGCCATAACACATTTATAGCAAGAAATATTAAGGAGATGGAAGTGTTTTTTGACTATGCACCCCATATGATCATTCAGAACTATATTGAAGGAGAGGCTTTGAATGTAGATGGACTGGGCGATATGAACTCCAAC
>JAPLTI010000283.1 GCA_026398285.1 Verrucomicrobiota bacterium | reverse complement strand
AAAGGACTTGCCTGATGCCGTGAAAAAGCCGATAGAAAAACTATGAGCACTGTCATGGAAATCGAGAAAGCGATTGAGGAGTTGCCTTCGAGGGATATGCAAAAACTGTTTTCTTGGGTTGAAGAAAAACAAGCGATGATTGAGTTAACAGCCAGTGTCTTTGCAATCTATGACGAGGAAGAGGGCGAGGGCACACAGTGGCACGAGTAATTCCAGAGCGTGGAGAAATATGGCTTGCTGATTTGGGAAGGGTGCAGAAGGTTAGGCCTGTTCTCGTTTTGAGTATTGCCTACAAAGATGACGAGCGTGCTGTTGTCACTTTTGTGAGCCGCACGACATCGCTACGAGGAACGGAATATGAAGTGGTCCACCAAGCCCCAAGATTCGATGATGGGGCATTTGATGCTCAAGGAATCAATTCGCTTCCGGATGTGCAATTAATCCGCCGCTTAGGGATTTGCGATGCGGCGACTATGTTCAAGGTGGAGGCGGCGGTGAAACTGTGGTTGGGGTTGGCTGAGTAAACCTTTTGTGCCCCCCCAATGCTCTCGTTGGATTTGGGCGAGGGCTGGCAGAGGACCTCAGCGTTCCAAGGGAAGGAAAATCTCGGCCGTCACAGACAGCCGCTACAAGAAACGATCTCCTCTTGGCTTGGTGTGACGGGCATTCGCGCGGAAGAAATGACCAAATCCAGAAAAAGTTAAGTTTAAAACAATCTAAAAAATAAGTTGCGTGTCATTCGGTATTGCCGATAATACCTTATGTGTTTGCAATTCTTGACACATCCGTTCTGGTATCAGGCCTTCGCTCCAAGCGTGGAGCCAGTTTTCAGGTCATCCAGGCGATTCGCGCCGGGAATCTTAGGGTTTCGGTATCGGTGGCGTTGGTTCTGGAATATGAGTCTGTTTTGCTCCGCCCGGGCCTTGTTCCAAGCTTTACAACAGAGGAGATTCACCAAATTCTGGATGCTGTCTGCCTCATGGCGCAGCATCACAAGGTGTTTTTTGCATGGCGACCATTCCTTAAAGACCCCAACGATGACCTTGTTCTGGAACTCGCGGTCGCGGCTTCGGCCTCCTATATTATCACTCACAATATTTCTGACTTCGTCGGTTCGGACACACTGGGAGTTCGAGCAATAACACCATCAATAGCCCTTAAAATAATCAAACCATGACTACATTATCATTACGCGTTCCAGATTCCCTCCATCGTGCAATCAAGGAACTTGCGTCGCAAGATGGTTACTCGATGAATCAGTTTTTGATTACGGCGGCCGCAGAGAAGCTCTCTGCTTTGGAAACCGTAGACTATCTTCGTTTACGCGCCAAGCGTGCCAATCTTGATAATTTCGACAAGCTGCTCGCACGCGTGCCGGACACTGAACCCGACAAGGGCGACGAACTGCAAAAATGACAAGCATACAAGAAAATAGGGTTTAGATTTTTTTAAAAAAATCATTGATGGAAAGTTTATTGTGTATGGAGTTTAAGGTTCTTCATCCACAATCGAGCGCGGGGGCAGGCGCGAGATGGAGCGACCGGAGGTCGGCCCAAAGGGCGAGACGAGAGGGATCGAGCGAGTCAAATCGAACGAGTATTCACGAATGAGGAGCGGCTTCGCCGGAGAATTTCATCGTCGTTTTTCTTTGCTAAAATTCGCGGTTTAAATGGGCAGCGCTTGGGCAGCGCGCCGGGCCGAGGAGGACCTCAGCGTTCCCGAGGAGGTATTTCACCAATCAAGCTTCTTGGCACACTCTGAGACTGGAGTGGCAAGTCCGGAACGAATGGACTCCCGCATACCGGGAATCGAAACCAAATACAGGCTCTCCTGAATGGCACGCCAGTCATCCTCGGCAACGAGAAAAGCATTCGAGCGCTTGCCAGTGATCTGGATCGGCTCATGAGAGTCCGAGGCACCGTCAATGAGTTTGTAGATCATGGAGCGCGCTCTTGTGGCTGTGACTATCTGCACAGCTGAACCGTCCGTGATTGCGCGCGACTCCTCAAGGGATATTTTCTTGCGAATCTCCCCAGTCTGAAACAACAGCTCCAGCGCCAGTATTCGAAGCACTAGTGGCGGTGAGCTCAGTTGCCCAGCAGGCTTTGGTTTGCCGCCATGGCTCCGGCGCCGCTGAGCAGCAGGAATTGCGTCATGCTCACAGGGCCGCTGGATTCGATGAGGGTTCCCTCGGTGGTGCGCTTTTGCGAAAGCACGATTGGGGGGAGGTGTTTGGCGATGGTCTCGGCCTTCGGCAGTTTGGAAACATCGATGCGTTTTTTCAAATCCGGCATCATGGCCGCTCCAAACCGAATAACCGGCACGAAGGAGTTGTAAACGCGAGTGAATACCGTGCGCGTGTCGATGTAGCAGAAGGC
>JAPLTI010000299.1 GCA_026398285.1 Verrucomicrobiota bacterium | reverse complement strand
ACAAGGCCGAGAGTCATTTTTACTTCCTCGGATACCGGTTCAAAAGAAGCCGGCGGGGAAGTCTGATGAGATTGGTTCGGCCCAAAAGCATGAGCAAGCTGCGCGAATCCATCAAACCCCGGACGCGGCGGACCGACGGAAAGAGCATGGAAGCCATCGTGGCGGACATCAACCGGACGCTTGCCGGCTGGTATGGCTACTTCAAACACGCCAAGGACAACGAACTTGGAGGTGTTGACAGATGGATACGCATGAGATTGCGCTCCATCTTGAGAAAGCGACGCGGCTGCAAAGGCCGAGGTCGAGGCAGAGACCACCAACGCTGGCCCAACCGCTACTTCACCGAACTTGGGCTCTTTTGCCTGCTGGAAGCCAAAGCCACGGAAATCATCAGTCTCCGTCATGGAGCAAACCACTAACTGGAGAGCCGGATGCGGGAGATCCGCAAGTCCGGTTCGGAGGGGGGAGCGGGGCAAACCAATGTCCCGTTCCTACCTCTATCCGGGGAAGGAAAGAAAATCCCGGCAGTCACAGACAGCGGCTACAAGAATTGATCCGAAAAAAGACTTGTCCGATGTCGTGAAAAAGCCGATAGGAAAACTATGAGCACTGTCATGGAAATCGAGAAAGCGATCGAAAAACTGCCAACCGATGAATTGTTTGAGCTAACCCATTGGATTTCAAATCGATTTTCTGACGCTTGGGATCGTCAAATCGAAGAGGATATCCGCGCTGGTCGATTGAACAATCTGGCAGCAGAGGCACTTCAAGAGCATCGTGCGGGTGGTAGCCAAGATTTCCCGATGGATGAAAAGTAAAGCCTCATCCAAATTTTGGAAGGCATATAATGATCTCCCATTTGCAATTCAAAAACTGCAACAAAGCAATACAGACTTTGGCTTAAAACGCCTTCGCACCCATCCCTTCAATTTAAAAAAGTCCAAACATTTTGGTCCTGCCGAGTCACGGATTCCTATCGCGCCCTTGCTGTCATGGATGGAGATACGGCGGTTTGGTTTTGGATTGGAACTCATGCGGAATACGAATTGTTAATCCGAAGGAAATAGGGGACTAGGTGTCATACAACATTTTATTTAAATTTGTTGAAATGCATTTATGACAAGGTGATTGTGGATTAAAATTTTGTTCTTTAACCACGAACCGCGCGAGTTTTCACAAATGCGGAGCGGCTTCGCCGGTGAATGTTCTTATCGGTTTTCTTCGTGTTTTTTTGCTCAGTTTGACTCAATCGCTCCCGCTTTTTCGCCCTTCGGGCCAACCGTAGGTTGCTCCACCTCATGCCCGCCCAGACATTCGGTTGTGGTTGACATGGGCGGGGCTTGCGGTGATCGGTGGGCCGAGGAGGACCTCAGCGTTCCCGGAGGAAGTCAGTGTCAGCGGTCTCAGAAATTAAATTTCTGACATTCATGGAATTTGAGGAGCGGCGTAGCGCTTTAGCGAGCGGCGAGTATGTCAAAATTAGGTTGATTTGTATTTAAAATCGTATGATTGTTTCCATATGAAAACGACTTTGGATATTCCAAGCGGTTTGCTGAGTGAGGCAATGAGGTTTGCTGGAGCGAAGACGAAACGCGCTGCGGTGCTGGCTGCCTTGGATGATTTCTCGAAGCGTGGCCGAATGCGCGAGATGGCCATGAGATTGGGAAATTCCGAAACATTCATGACAGCTGTGGATTTGGAAAGCCTGCGCCTTCAGGAGAAACCGGAATGACGCTGGTCGATACATCAAGTTGGATTCAATATCTCCGCCGTGATGGGGAAGCAGAAATGAAGGAAAAAGTCCGTAGTTTGCTTTTGGATGGGGCGGCGGTTCTATGTCCTGTGGTTATCGCGGAGTTGTGGATGGGAGCTGGCTCGAAAAAGGATCAAGACGACTTGACGGATTTGAGCGCTGTTTTGCGGTGCTTGCAGATGTCTGAAGAGGTTTGGGAGTGTTCATTTCGCCTTGCCCGCATCTGTCGGGCCAAGGGAACACCGGTTCCCTCAAGCGACTTAATGATTGCTTCATGTGCATTTAGCCATGGAGTGAAAACATTGGCGAAAGACAAGCACTTTGAAACTCTGGAGGAATACCGGGATTTGGTAAGATAGCGAATGGCGGAAACCTGGCGCAAGCTTTGCGGACGCGAGGGATGGTTTGTTTTTAACTATGAAAAGCTGAAGACCAAGGCATTCATTGTGACGATAAGAAACTGATCCCAACTCCATGAAGAAACTCCTTTTTATAGCCGCGATTTTGTTCTCCATACCGAGAGGCGAGGGGAGCGAAGTCAAAGATCCAATCGACATCGCCATGGATGCCGCCATGGATAGGAACAGCTCCACCGCTGGCATGTGCCAGGCTATCGCTGCTGCCCATGAGAAATGGGAGGAGGGGCTCAACGCGGCTAGGGCAAAACTTAAAAAGAAGATGCCGACTGACGAGTTTGCCGAGTTGCAAAAAGCCCAGCGCGCATGGATCGCGTATCGCGACCTCCAAATCAAATCCTACGAAGCCACTTATGCAAAAATGGACGGCACAATGTGGATTCCTTGCAGTGCCAGTGCGGTCATGGAGCTCACCAAGCAGCGCGTTCAAGACTTGGAGAGCCTCTTGGGACTTCTCGATGAACGCTGATAATAGACGCCGTGGACTGAATCAAAGCCTGCAAGAGATGAATCCAATCCTACCCAATCAGACATGAAAAAACCGCTTGGAAAATCTCACATGATCTCACATAATCTCACATGGAAAAGCAAGCTGTCATGTTAGATTTTCGAACAAGTCGATTGAGCCAGAGGCTTGAGTTGGATGCAAGTCTGGCGGAGCGCGCTTATGCCATGATTGCGGAGATCGATGGTGTCAAGAATGGCTGGCGTCTGGCCGGACGGCTGCAGGCTCGCACTTTGGAACGCTTGGTCCGTTCGGTGATCGTGACTTCGACGGGTGCTTCAAACCGTATTGAGGGAAACAAGTTGAGTGATGCGGAGGTGGAGGCTTTGTATAGCCAACTGCGCATCAAAAAATTCCGCACTCGCGACCAACAGGAGGTCGCTGGTTATTTGGAGGTGCTGGAGTCTGTTTTTCAGAACCACCGGGAAATGAGCGTGGGCGAATCTTTGATTTTGCAACTGCATCGGGACATGTTGCGCCACAGTGAGAAGGATGAACGGCACGCCGGTATTTACAAGTTTGGACCGAATCGCGTGGAGGCGAAGGATGTCACAGGCCAAGTCGTGGGAATCATCTTTGATCCAACCCCGCCGCATTTGGTTCCCAAGGAAATGCACCCACGAAAAATGCATCGAGGGGCGCAAGGCGGATTACTATCTGGCTCTGAACAGGACACAGCGAAGTTGGAAAACCGCGAGCGAGGATCTCTCGGAGTGGCTGGTTTTTTTTCTGGAAATCGTCCGCGAGCAGGCGAGGGGAGCGATTCGCATCCTTGCCGATGATGGATCGGAAAACTTGCTCTCCGAGAAGCAATGGGAACTCTGGAACTGGGCTCGCGCCACAGGGGACTTCAGCCGTAAGACAGCTGTGGAATCTCTCCGTATGCCGCCGCGAACAGTCGAAAGCGCCATCAAAAAACTTTTGGACCTCAAAAAAATCGAACGCTTTGGTGAAGGAAGGGCCACCAGATATCGCCTGAAAGAGACGTCAATAAACTCTTGCAAATTAACGAAATAAACCAAAAAACTCATTCTCAACCTTTGACTCGCTCGCTCCCGCTAGGCAATGTTGACTCGTTCGCTCCCGATCATCTCGCCCCGGAGGGGGCTGCCTTCGGCACTCTCCCGCGCGGCTACCCTCGCCGCCTGGGTGCCCTGCGGGCCAACCTTCGGTTGCTCTACCTCGCGCTTACCCTCGCGCTTGGTTGTGTTCTCGGTGTCCTCGGTGGTCAAAACCAACCCGATTTATAAAATATAACCTGCTAAAATTTTACTTTTAATGTGAAAATAACCTGCTAAAATAGCATAAATGAAACGAAGGGCACTCGACGAATTATTAAAATGGAAGACTCGCGCTGGCCGCAAGCCATTGGTATTGAGAGGAGCGCGGCAGGTGGGGAAATCGCATTTGGCACGGGCGTTAGCAGGTGCGGCTTTTGAGGGAATCCTGGAGCTGAATTTCGAGCGGGATGCCTCTTTGGCGGGGCTTTTTTCCGGGGCATCGGTGAAGGAGACC
>JAPLTI010000281.1 GCA_026398285.1 Verrucomicrobiota bacterium | reverse complement strand
CTTCTCTGGCAAAACCTCCCCGTTCTTGTCGTCGTGCTCTGGGGCGGCTTCACCACCAATTTCATTTGGTGCCTGATCCTGAATATCCGCAACCGGTCGAGCCACGAATACCTCAACATGCGTCCCTCCCACATCTCCGAGATGAGTGCGGCCGAGGGCATGATGATCTCAGCCGCGCCCGAGATTGCCGCCAACCGCGAGGCCGCCGCCCACGGTGCCTCCACCGGTGCCTCCACCGGTGCCGCAAGCTACGAGGGGCCTGCTCCCCTCCTGCGAAATTACTTCTTCTGCGCCGTTGCCGGCGTGACTTGGTATCTGCAGTTTTTCTTCTACAGCATGGGCGAGACGAAAATGGGCGCCTACACCTTCTCCAGTTGGACCCTCCACATGGCGTCGATCATCATTTTCAGCACGATCTGGGGAATCTTCCTTCACGAATGGCGCGGCTCCAGCCGCAAAACAATGAACTTGGTTTTCCTCGGCCTTCTTATCTTGGTCGCCTCCACAGTGATCGTCGGCTACGGCAACTACCTGGGTGGCGAGTCCGCTGGCCATTGATTAACCCCGTTCATTTCAAAATCCCAAAAAAATATGAATATCACTCGCCCCCTTCGCGTCGGACTCTTCGGCATCGGCCTCGAAGCCTATTGGCCACAATTCGAGGGACTCAAGGAACGCCTCGAAGGATATGTCGCGCAAGTCGCCGACAAACTCGCCCGCCCCGGAGTCGAAATCTGCAACGCCGGTCTCGTGGATTCGCCGGAGCGCGCCGCCGAGGCCGGGAGCTTCTTCCGTCGCTCGGAGGTGGACATCGTTTTCCTCTATGTCACCACTTACGCGCTTTCCTCCACCGTGCTTCCGGTGGCTCAGCGCGCGAAGGTTCCTGTCGTGATCATGAACCTCCAACCCGGCGAGGCCATCGACTACGAGGCATTCAACAAACTTGGCGATCGCACGAAAATGACTGGCGACTGGCTCGCTTGGTGCGCCGCGTGCCCGGTTCCCGAGATCGCCAATGCTTTCAAGCGCGCCCGTATTGATTTCCATCAAGTCACCGGGACGCTCCTGGACAACGATCCCGTCTGGACTGACCTCGACGAATGGATCGAGGCCGCCCGGGTTGCGCACACCATGTCCAACAACCGCATGGGACTCCTCGGCCATTACTACAATGGCATGCTGGACATCTACACCGACCTTACTGGTCAGCTAGCCTGCTTCGGTGGACACATGGAGATCCTCGAAGTCGAGGAACTTGCCTCTATCCGTCGTGGGGTTGGGGATGCTCTTGTTCAAAGCAAGATTGCTGAATTCCGCGAGGCGTTCGACATCCAGCCCGATGTTTCAAAGGAGGAACTCATCCGCGCCGCAAGGACAGCTGTCGCCCTCGACCAACTCGTCGAGAAGCACCGTCTCGGCTCGATGGCCTACTACTACATGGGCACCGGTTCGGATGAAAACGAGGATGTCATGACCTCCGTGATCCTTGGTAATTCCCTGCTCACCGGGCGAGGAGTTCCCGTAGCCGGCGAATATGAAGTCAAAAATGCCCAGGCCATGAAAATCATGGACACCTTTGGTATCGGCGGATCTTTCACGGAATATTACGCCGCCGATTTCCGCGAGGATGTCATCCTGCTCGGCCACGACGGCCCAGGTCACATCAAGATCGCCTCCAGCAAAACCAAAGTCCGCCCGCTCGATGTCTACCATGGCAAGGTCGGCCGCGGTCTTTCCGTCGAAATGAGCGTGCGCCACGGATCCGTGACCTTGCTCTCTGTGATCGAAGGAGCCAATGGACGCCCCGAATTTCTCGTCGCCGAGGGCGAATCGGTTCCTGGCCCCATCCTGCAAATCGGAAACACCAACAGTCGCTACAAATTCCCCATCGGAGCCCGCGCTTTCATGGAGCAATGGAACGCCCACGGCCCCGCACACCACTGCGCCATCGGCGTCGGACACATCGCTGGCAAACTCAAAAAACTCGCTGCCCTTCTCGGCATCGAACTCAAGACGGTTTGCTGAACGGATTTGGCGCTAATGCAGAGATCAAAAGATGACGGGCTGTTTGCTCGGTCCTTTTAGAGATTCTTTGATTTGGATGTAGCATTTACGCAGTGAAATAAAAAAACGGCGGTCCGCATGGCCTGCTGCGTCTTTGATGCAACAGCGAAAGACCTTCTCTGGGTTATCTAAAAAATAGCGTTCAAAAAAACTGAGAAATTCATCAGCTAATTGAAAATTGCAGGTTCAGTTTAATTTGTTTTGGTTATATTAACATTCAACTTCCCACTTTCTTCCGCCTTAAAAACTCATGATCCCGATAAAGTCCTTCCTCGCAGTTGCGCTGTTCATTTCAGGTTTTTTTCTTCATGGCGTGATGGCTGCGAGACTGGATAAAGAGGTTTCTGCTGGCAGCCTGGAAGCCAAGCCGAGCATTATTTTGATTCTCACTGATGACCAAGGCTATGGGGATTGGAGTTCCCACGGACATCCTTTGCTCAAGACTCCGAATGCGGATCAACTGCGTGACCGGAGCGTGAGCTTTGAGAATTTTTATGTGAGCTCATCCTGCTCGCCGACGCGGGCGGCGCTGCTCACCGGCATGCATGAGTTTCGCAATGGCGTGACGCACACGCAGGCGCCGCGCGATCATTTGCATAAGGACGCCACGCTCTTGCCACAATTACTTGCCACGGTCGGCTACCGCAATGGCATCATCGGCAAATGGCATCTTGGCGACGAGCCTGGCTTCGCTCCTGAGGATCGGGGATTCGACTGGTGCTCCACGAACGAGGGCGGTCCCCGAGAGCACTTCGATCCCGTGATGATTCGCAATCGAAAAAGGGAAAAAGTAAAAGGTTACAGAGAGGATGTTTACTTCAACGACGGCATGGATTTTATCAAGGAGTGTGGAAGCCAGCCTTACTTCCTCTACCTCTCCACTTACTCTCCGCACGACCCGCTGGATGCGCCAGACGAATTCGTGGCTCCCTTCCGAGGCAAGGTCCCAGAAGAGCAGGCGAAGTATCTTGGGATGGTTGCGAATCTCGACTACAACATCGGGCGTCTCCTGAAGTTTCTACAGGAAACGGGCAGGGATAAAAATACCATCATCATTCTCATGAATGATAACGGAGAAACATGGGGATTAGACGTTTATAACGCCGGCATGCGCGGCTGCAAGGCCACGATCTGGGAAGGTGGCTCCCGCGCTTTCTCCTTCTGGAGTTGGCCCGGTAAATGGCCCGCGCACCGGGTGGACAATCTCGCTGCGCATCTCGATGTGCTCCCCACGCTCTGCCAAGTGGCTGGCGTGAAGATTCCTGAAAAAATCCAAAGCGAACTTGAGGGTTTCAGCCTTGTGCCATTGTTGGAAACCGACAAAAAAATTGCATGGCACGATGACCGCATCCTCTACCAGCATGTCGGTCGCTGGCCGTCGGGACTCGCGGCGGAACACAAATATGCCATGGCTGGCGTGCGGCAGGGCGACTACCTGCTCCTGCGTAGTCGTCCTTGCGACAGCCCGAAATGCACGACGGATAATTATGGTTTCCAATGCGCGACCCTGCGCAATGTCGAGAAAGGGCAAAAAAAAGCCACCTACACCGAGGAGAATGCTCCATACCACTGGGGCATCACTCCGCCGGGGCATTGGGCTCTTTTCGATGTGAAAAAAGATCCGGGCTGTCAGAACGATCTTGCTGAAGCTGAGTCCGGGCGCGCTTCGGCGCTGGCTGCAGCTTACGACAAATGGTGGGATGCCATTCTTCCTGTCATGATCCAGAGTGGCGGCGATCGCGAGATCGTGTTGTGGAGCGTGCCAACGGACACCAAACCTGTCCGATAGTTGATGCGAATGAGATTTCAAAAGTCATTGGAATTTAGTCTGATCCTTTCCGGATGTGCTCTGCTCCGGTATTCGTCTCGGGTCTTTTCGCTCGCGCTCCTGGCCTCTCTCACTTCCTTCTTGGGATGTGCCCTTGCCGCTCCGAGCGAAACTCCCCCCGACCGCAAGAAAAGCTCTGTTCTCGATGTGTTTCCCGAATCGGGATATGCACCTGCTCTGGACGAGGCGACATGCTCTTTTCATTACCAACCATCGGGCTCGATGTGGAATCCTGGAGTGGATGAAAAGTTGGTCTTTCTTGCCAGTATCAAGAGCGCAAACTGGCGACTCGGCATCGGCAAGGGCGGGCAGATTTACTCCTTGCGGGGGCCCTACGGGGAATCCATCCCGCCTCAGCGCGAGGTGTCGCCATGGAACGACGAGGTCTGGCAACTGGTCGCCACCAGCGAGGCGCTCGCTGTTCCAATTCAGAATTATCAGATCGCTAACCCAGAATCGTGGAGTAGCGTGTATCCGCTCCTTTATTTTGTCCACCAGTCCGGAATCTATATCCAAGGCGATGGACATGATGGCGGCAGTGCATCGGCCCCATTCTATTCGCCATGCTTGAGGAAACGGTGGGACCCCAAGACCAAGACGCTGGAACTGGTGAACTGGATGCAGCAGGCGCGCTCGCCCTGCGTTTGGAAATCCGAGCTTCTCGTTTACACTTCCTACCGTGACATCGGCGGCGGCGCGATCGAGGTTACTCAAATCCTTTACAACTTCGGCGAATTGCCGGTCGATTATCTCAGCTCGCCCTGGGGCGGCGTGCGCAAATCCAGCCTCCCGCACACCGTCGTTTCCAAGCCTGATGGCACATGGGAAAAAGTCGAAGGCGTTTGGGGATGGAATGAAAACCGCGAACGCGCAGTAACGGAATCCGGCGGTTGGGCCGCATGGGTGGGGGATGCGGGGGATGACAACTCTCCGGCACTCGCTCAGGTCTTCGGAACGAGCAATGTCCCTTTCCGCAAAAAAAACACGCCTGCGCCAAATATTCCCTCCCGCGTTGAAGGTGCTCGACTTTTCCTCTGGGGCACATCGGGTGATGGTGCTCCGCGCGATTATGAAGTGGCCGAGCAGGCTACAAAAGTGACTGTTGGTCAGGGCGAATCGCTCGCCATCCGGTGTTATCTCATTTCGGGAAACTTCCAAGAGGTCCGCGCCAGAGCCGCAGAACTTGGAACTTTAGCAAGTATCGAACCCATAGCCTTCAAAGCAGATGCCGTGCAGTCCGTCTGGGTGCAGGACGGAAAAATCAATACCTCGGGGGAGGGCGATTGCTGGGGAGGTTTTGCCGCCTTTCCGGCCGAGGGTTGCGTGCCGGTCTTTCTGGTTACGGATAAAAAAACAGGCGTCCAAACAGTGACGGCGGATATCTACGCGTTCTCGCCAACCAAGGAATTCTTGAATCCCTTGCCGGAAAACCACGGCTCACATGCGCTTTATCAAAACCGCGTGCACTACACGCAATACGCAGCGAATGTTAGCTGCGACGACCTACGGGGCTTCAACCCGAAAACGGATTTTTAGATAGGATGATCCGCCTACGGAATTCCAGCTCCGGCAGTCCCGGCCAAATAACGAAAAAGGGCCGAATGGCTAGGTTGTCAATCTGCGTTCGCAATCTAGAAAGACAAGCCTCTGAAGCCGTCTGGCAATAAGCTGCTCATTAAATGCCGCAACTCCGATCAAAAACTTTTCCAAATACCCTGAAGCATAGCGGAGCTATATTCAGCTGGATTTCAGATCCCTTTCAAAAATCTCAATGACAAAAAAAATGCACCTCGCACGCCGATCCTATCTTGTGGATACCGCGCGTTCTTCAATTACCGCCCGTCGGTTGCGCCCTCGTCTCGTGGCTTTATTCGCGGCTCTTGCGCTTTCCACAGGAACCATGATGGCTCAAACTCCCGTCATCGGCAGCGTTGCGACCGCCAATGCCAAAGTGGCTGCTCCTTTCAGCTATCAGATTAGCGCCAGCAACCTGCCTACGGCTTACGGCGCTGCGAGCCTGCCGACAGGTCTCGCCGTCAACTCCAAGACCGGCCTGATTAGCGGAACAGTAACGTCGATTGACGGTATTTACAACGCCACCATTTCAGCCAGCAATTCGAGCGGAACGGGGGTGAAAGCACTCGCGATCACCGTGGCGCCGACGCTGCCAGTCATCACCAGCGCCGTGAGCTTGTCAGGCAAGGAGGGCTCCGCCTTGAGCTACCAAATCACCGGTTTAAACTATCCGAGAACCTATGGCGCCACGGGCCTCCCAGCCGGGCTGACGATCAATGCGACAAGTGGAGCCATCAGCGGAGTTCCAGTCGCCGCAGGCAATGTGACCGTGACCATTTCGGCCACCAATGGGGCAGGAACAGCCACCAAGACGCTGACGCTCGGCATCATTCCTCTGCCACCGGTCATTAGTAGCGCGGCAACCGCCAGTGCAAAGGTTGGTAGTTCGTTAAGTTATCAGATCACAGCGACAAAAAATCCCACGACATACAGTGCGGCGAATCTGCCTGCCGGTCTGAGTGTCAACGCCAAGACTGGACTGTTTGCCGGAACGGTAACGTCGATTGACGGTATTTACAA
>JAPLTI010000234.1 GCA_026398285.1 Verrucomicrobiota bacterium | reverse complement strand
ACCGCACAGACCGGCTATGTTTTCGCCATGCTGGGAGTCATCGGCGTCGTCATCCAAGGCGGACTCATCGGCCGCTTGGTGAAAAAATTCGGCGAAGCGCGCTTGGCCACGGCCGGAGCTCTCATCCTCACCGGCAGCATGAATGCCATGCCATTCACCGCCAGCATTCCCATGCTCCTACTCGCCTGCGCTGGAATCGCCACCGGCAACAGTCTTCTCAGCCCGACCCTCTCCGGTATCGCCTCGCGCAATGTAGACGCCGAATGGCAAGGTCGCGCCCTCGGCATCCTTCAATCCGCCGGAAGCCTCGCCCGCTGGATCGGCCCCGTCCTCGGCGGATGGCTCCTGACTTTTGACTTGGAAAAAAATATCGCAGCCTATGCGCAGACCCCCTTCTGGGCCGCTTCCGGACTGCTGCTCCTGACTTTCCTGCTCTGTCTGCGGCTTCCGCAGAAATCTTAAATCCCGCGCCGGTTGATGATTTTGTTATCGTCGTTGAGAACGATGACCTTCGGCGTGTGCGATTTGATCTCCTCCGGAGTGAGCTGGACAAATGTCATGATCGTGAGGCGATCCCCCGTCTTCCCGAGATGCGCCACCGCACCATTGAGCACGATGCTCCGGCTGCCACGCGGAGCGCGAATGGCGTAGGTCTCGAAGCGATTGCCATTGGTCTGGTTGCCCACGAGAATTTTTTCGTAAGGCGTGATGCCCGCCTCCTCCAGGAAATCCTCATCAATGGCCATGCTGCCTTCGTAATTCACATCCGCATCCGTAACGATGGCGCGGTGGATTTTCGAACCGAGAATGACTTTCAACATGCCCGAGACTTTAGAGCGGCGGCGGGGAAGATCAATCCTGATGGAGAATTTCGAGACCAGCTATGCATGGAGAAGTCCTCCTAGGTTCGGCCCCAAAGTTGCACCTTCGCAATCATACCGACTTGTCCCATGTCCATTTCTTCGCCATGGCTGATGACTCCTTCGACCGCTTGGCGCGTTGCCGCCGCCGACCTTGTTGCTTCAATTGCGCAATCGGACTCAGCGCTGGTTCTGGCAGCAGGGCTTCGAAGCGTTCCAGCAAATCGAGCACGCGACAGACTCTCAGGAATCCGGACAGTTGCGTCGCCACCTCGCCGGATTCCAGACGCTGCAGTGTGCTCTTGGAAACGCCAGCCTCCTCCGCGAGTTGGATCTGGGTCAGATTCCTGTCCAGCCTTGCGGCAGCCAAGCGACTTCCCAATTCTCTAAGAATCGCCTCGTCCGTTAGCGTTTTTACAATCTTCACAACGCATCGAAAGTGATGCGCTAAACCAAAAATGTCAATTAGCACATCACAAAAGAGGCGCTAGCATGCCGCTACAACCCGCCTCGGCGGGATAGTTTTTGATCGGCTATTTCTTTCCGAGGACTTCGAGGTAGGTGATGCCGGTCGTTTTGCGGGTTTCGGGATCGATGCGTCCGACGCGCATTTGTTTGAGCATCCACTGGTCGTCGATTTTCTGAGCGGAGACGACTTCGAAGCGTTTCACGAGGCGACCGACGGTGTCATAGCCTTCAATGCGGAGAAGGGCGGCGGATTGTTTGTCGATCCAGACACGAACGACCCCATATTGCGAGGCGCCGAGCGGGGCGGGTATTTCGATCTTCCAGGCATCGCGCGAGCGAACGGTCTCTGATTCCAGAAGGCGGGGATTTTTCCAGTAGAGAAAACGCAGGGCCAGATCCTCGTAAGTGATGAGGCCGCCACGAACGGAGTCGTCGAATTTTGAAACAGGGACGGTGGATTTCGATCCATCGCGGCGCTCTTCCAGCGTGGACTCGTCCTCGCCAAGCCGGAGGAGGATATCCTGCTGTGGATCGCTAAAACCATACCGCACAGCGCCGTCCCCAACTTCAATGACAAAGGGCACCTTCACCGAACCGGCCCGGAGCTGGGCCTCGAGCGTGATGCCCGCGCCCATAGGATTCATGCGGGCGGCAGCGAGGATTTCCTGAGGCGATGGCTCGTTGGCAAAGCTCGAAGCAAAGGTAAG
>JAPLTI010000128.1 GCA_026398285.1 Verrucomicrobiota bacterium | reverse complement strand
TGCTATCAGGATTTCCCTTAGCCCGCCATACATCAAACTGCCCATAATCAAGTATGTTGGGTTCTATTTTAAAATTTGCCGCTGGCATACTTTTTTCTTGCAGCACACTCACATTCCTTGTTTTTTAGAATCCTAATGAAAGTAACAGACATCAATACACAAACTTTGACGGCACTTCTTTCTCTTACCAAGAAAAAAGAAACGCTGCTGGCCAAGGTGGCACAAGTGGAAATAGAAATCGCGGGACTCGCATCAGGAGAAGTCCTTGCGGCAACCCGCATCCTCCGCGCAAAATCCATCAAAAAACGCCGTGGAGGAGCCAAGGGCCCCAAAAAACCACGCTCGCCAAAAGGCTTTATGCAAGAGCAAATCATCAAAATTCTCCAAGCCGCCGGTGAAGTGGGCGCAGGGGTCAAGGAACTTGCTCAAAAAGTCGAGAAACCGGTTGCACAAGTTCATGTATGGTTCAGCACCACAGGCAAAAAGCTTGGCCAGTTCCAAAAACTGGAAAGCGGCAACTGGCGGATTCTCTCCGGCACGAACCACCAAGGGTAACACTTAATCAACTCAACAAAAAGGCGTTTCGCAACACATACGAAACGCCTTTTTTTTGGGGACTCAGAAGGCTTGTGCGACTTCCTCGCCGGGCACGATGAGGACTCCGCGTTTCTTTAGGATTTCATAGAGCTCGCGCGAGGTCTTTTTTGCTCCATCCAGCCAAAGCCAAAGGAAGAGAGCGCCTTCACTTTCATGGAGGGCATAGGGGGCATCCGCCGGGAAAAATTCTGCGATCGCCTCCAGAGCGGCGTTCCGTTTTCGAAGATAGAAGGGCCTAATGATCTCGCGGCTGAGGCGAACGATTTCGCCACTGGCAATGAGCGGACCCGCGATCGCCTGACCGAAGTTTCCATTTGCGAGACCGGTCACCGCCATCATGGACGAAACGGCGGCAGCCACCTCGGGCGGAGCCACCACAAAAGCGGTGCGCGTGCCGGGCAGGCCGAATTTCGACAGGCTCATCACATGCACAGTCTGCCCGGTCCAAAGCGGCTTGGCCTCGCCAAAAACGATACCAGGAAATGGCCACCCGTAGGCATTGTCGATGATGAGCGGGATGTCACGCTGCGCGGCGATATCCGCGAGATGCCGAAGCTCGGCATCCGAGATCAGGTTCCCGCTGGGATTCGTAGGCCTCGAGACACACATGGCGGCAATATCGACACCCGGATCGAGATTTTTAAAATCCACATGGTATTTGAAGCGGTGCGGGCTGGTGCGCGAAATGCCGGGCTGGACTCCGGCGAACATTCCCGGCTCGAGCGCCTGGTTTGCATAGCCGATGTATTCCGGCATGAGCGGGAAAAGAATGCGACCGGGCGTTCCATCGGCACGGCAACCGCCGAAAAGATTGAAAAGAAAGTAAAATGCCGTCTGCCCACCAGGCGTCACCGCAATGTTCTCAGGACCTACCGGCCACCCGAATTCCAGTATGTTCAAAAGATAATCCTGTAATGGGACCTGAAGTAGAAGTTGGTCCTGTTGCTTATACAGGATTAAGACGACACCTGAAAGCGCTTTGCCCAAATCGTCCATGAGGCTCTCGATGCCGCTGCCGCCGGAGAGATTCTGACCGAGTGCTGAAAATTTCATGCGCGCCACGATGCGTGATGATCGCCTGCGGTTCAACCTCTGGCTTTTGAGTCTTGAGGACGGCCGACTCATCTGATTCCCTCACCCGCTTGTTGAATTTCGACGCCATTCCAATCCGCATAAAATCCTCACTCTGTCGGGCTGCCAGGCTGATCTTCGTAGGATTGTCCTTCTGCCTCGCATCATGTGCCTCGGTGAGCGTGGACAATATCCGCCAAACGAGCGCCAATCCTCCGAGCGTCGCTCCCGAAGAAATTCTCATCCTTCCCTTCGCTCTGAACGAGGATGGGCTGCGCGTGGATAGAACGGGCAAGGACTTCGAAACCTTCCGAACGGAGCTTCAAGCCCGCCTAAACCGGCATCTGGTCAAAAAACTCGGCACCCATGTTGCTCCAGCCCGGGTCATCTCAATGGAGGACGGCCTGCCACGCGGAAACTACTGGCTGCTCACCGGCAGATTCGCCCGGATCAACCAAGGCAGCCGCCTTCTTCGGAGCACACTGGGGCTCGGTGCTGGAGGAACCAAAATGGAAACGATCGTCGTCGTTCAGGAATTATCAGGGCCGGTTCCAAACAAATTTCTCGCCTTCGAAACCACAGGTGGATCGAACATTTCCCAAGGCATCGGCGGAATTGCCACACTGCCTGTGAGCGGCCCTATGGCCCTGACCTCGCTGTTCAACGCGGTGGATGGCATTCGCAGCGGCGTGAGCTTCGACACAAGGCGCACAGCGCACGAAATATCGGCAACTCTCTCGGACTATCTTCATCAGCGAGACGCCCTCGGCAACAAGCCCCACCTGAAACCCAAACGCCTTGGGGAGGTGCCTCTGCGACTACCTTTCGCAAAGGCGAAGAAAAAACCTGCCGAACAAAGCGGCACTCCCTGAGCTTGCTATCCGAGCAGGCACCCGAGCACACGCTGGGTGTCCGAGAAGTCCTCAAAAAGAAAATCCGGCGCATGCTCCGCCAATTCGGGCATTGAGTAATGCCCGGTCGCTATGGCCACGGTCTTGGCTCCGATGGCACGACCACACTCGATATCCCTAGGCGTATCGCCGATGACATAAATCCGCTCTGGCGGAAACTCGATGCCGTGCCGCTCATGCGCCCGGGCGCGAGCGAATTTCCCAAGCTCATTGCGGTCATGGTGATCATCCGCAAAGGCTCCGAACTCGAAAAAATTCCACACCCCATAGTGTGTGAGCTTGATCTCCGCGCCGCGAGTAAGATTCCCCGTAAGCAAGGCCAAGACGGCTTCGTGGCGGTTTTCCAGAGCCTCCAAGACCGGGACGATGCCGGGCAACAACCTGCCGTCGTGCCGGGACATCCGCCCCGCCAGATGCTGCAAATATTCATCCAAAAGAGCCGCCACATTTTCAGCACTCGCTTCGATGCCGTGCTTCGCCAAAAGCTCGCGTGCGATTTTGGCATCCGTGGCACCAGCCAGAAGAATCCCCTGTAAATCCTCTTCAACGCCGAAACGCCCCTTCATCGCATCCTTCAAAGCACCCTCGCCGGCTCCACCGGATGTGATCAGCGTGCCATCGATGTCGAAAAGCAGGAGACGGCGCTCAGTTTCCATCCCTCGCAGGTGCGTCGTCCTCGTGGTCGTCATCCTCGTGTGGAGCCTCTTCGGGCTCGGGTTCGAGAATTTCGCCGTGTTTGGTGAATTTGCGGTGACGCTTGTTGGCAGGAAGCGGACTGAGCGTCATGCCGACGGCACGTCCCACAAGCTTGGGCTCCATATCCACATGGGCCATCCCTGCCAAGTCATCCCGCACACGCTGAACAACGAGCAACCCAAGATTCTGGTGGGCCATTTCGCGGCCACGGAACTGGAGTTGGATTTTCACCTTGTTGCCTTTGTCGAGGAAATCCTCCGCATGCCGAATCTTGGTGAGGTAGTCGTGGGCGTCGATGTTAACCCGAAACTTGATTTCCTTCACCTTGCTGACCGCGTGTTTCTTTTCCTTTTCCTGCTTCGCCAGGTCGTAACGGAATTTCCCGAAATCCACGATGCGGCAGACGGGCGGCTGGGCGTTGGGAGCGATCTCGACAAGATCCAGTCCGAGGGCGCGGGCTCGCCGGATCGCCTCGTCCAGGCGCATGACGCCGAGCTGTTCATTGGTTGCGGCAAGAATCACGCGCACCTCGCGGGCGCGGATTCGTTCATTGATACGGATGTCCTTGATATTAATAGAAGCTCCTCTGTGAGGGGTGTGAATTCAGCGCACGAATCAAAATCATCGTGCCGCAGCGTGGGTGAAAAACGAGCGCATGCCGCGCGTTGAAAAAAGAGAAATCAAGCGCCGCATGCAGACGAAACAAAAACAGAAAAATGGCAAATCTCTTTACGAGGCATCATTTGTGCAAACAGGTAGATAGCAAACCACGCTCCTCGGCAAGGGGATTTTCGAAATTTTTTCGATTTATCGCATTGGCGCACACCGCGCACTCAGGAGCGATCTGCACAGATTTGCAAAAATCAGGTATCATTTTCCCCGACCAAAAGCCCCAAACTTGATTCGGCGAAAGCACTCCTGACAGGCTCCAGCGCATCGTCCGGAAAACCCATCGGCACTTTAAAATCGGCATCCAGAATTTTCCTCAGTGCGGCAAGAAACACCCCCGGTTGATCGTCAAAATCGATATCCAACTCCTGTGGAAAAACCGCATCCAAAATGGCGACACCGCAATCCGTCTCCTCCAGAAGTTCTTCACTCCAGCGAATGATAACATCAACCGCCGACTCCTCCGGGAAGCGCTGGGCAACGAGCGAGAAAAGATCGCCCCGCGTGCGGACATTCAGCAGCAGCGCCAGAAAAAAGCGATGCTCGGGGTCTGAAATGCGGGCCCGCATGGCCTTGATGCGATCCCGCCGCCCGCACTCGTCCAAAGTGGATTCGATGCCCACAGCAAGCGCGCCGTGTTTTTTTTGAAAAGCCGCATACACACTCTCCCACGCCCCCGTATCCCGCAGGTGTCCCATGCAGTTTTGGAGGGTGTGGAAGCCGCGCTCAAAGTCCAACTCCTGGATCATCTCCAGCACTAGATCCAAGTAGGCGGGGTCCTGGATTTGCTCGAGCACATCAAGCACCTGGCGACGCCTCAGCATGAGCGGATCACTGAAAACAGGATCACATGCGACATGCGGAGGGAGATAGTTGAATTGCGGGCCCGTGCCCGGATCATGCTGCGTGCGCACGACCGCTGTGATCGATGGCGTATCCAAATGAAAAAGGGAGTGGATACAGGACCGACCCGAAACGATCGGCACCGTGCACCCAGTCTCGAGTAGGGAAATGTCCCTCATCCGCAAATCACCCACGCGGAAATGCGGCGTGATGGCAGTGTCGTTTTCGAACTCGAATTGCGCATGTATGCTCGATCCAGACATCACATGAAACGCACCGGAGAATTCGTGCTGATGAATCGCCGTCGTGCCATCCATCCAAAAAAGCAACTGGATGTAAAAACGAGGATTTTCGTAAACAATGATCTCAGGCTCGCCGAATCCAGACTCCGTCTGCGAAGGCTGTGAATCGTCGAGCAGGAAGGCCCGCAGAAATTTCTCCAAATCCACATGGCTGGCCGGCGGGTTGTTTCGCAACTCGTCCACCGCGATGCCGGGAAATTTTTCCAGTGAGAAATTCTCCTGTTTCCACCGCATCAGAACGGCATTCCCGAGCTTTTGAAAAAATGAATCCATACAGCAATCTCCCACCGACCGTGAGGCTCCGACAAGGAGGAACTCCGAAGGTGAAAATAAAACCTCTGCGCGATTTTAGATCCTGAGAGATCCTCTAAACGCCCGGACTGCGAAGTAAGACTGCGGGCCATTATGATAGGTGAAGACGCGACCGAATCGACGATCACAAAAAATCGCGCCCCCGAGGCTTCGAACACTTTCGGGCGTTTTCACCCAACTCGATGTCTTCGTATCGAACTCACCGAGTTGTTGCAATTTGCGGTATTCCTCCTCGGTCAAAATCTCGGTTCCCATCTCTGCAGCCATGTCGATGGCGTTATTGTGCGGTTTGGCTTCCTTGCGTGATTCGAGACCCTTCCTGTCGTAGCAGACGGACGTTCGCCCCTTCGGAGTTTGTTCGGAGCAATCGACGAAAATGAGCTCTCCAGTCACTCGATCTTGGCCAACCACATCGGGCTCTCCTCCGGTGCGCTCCATCTCATAAAGGGACCAAAGCTTTCCGGCGTTCGCCTCCAGCCTCGCTTGGACTTGAGGCCAGGCCAAGTCGGCATGCCGCCGCATATTTGACTCAAAGCGCGTTTTTAAGACCTCAAGAAAGTCGCTGCACAACTGCGGCGGGAGTGCCTTTGCGGGCGCAGGGGTCATCTTGAGATTACACCTTCGCGTAAACCTCGGCGCCCTTCTCGACAAACTCGCGGCTTTTTTCCTCCATGCCTTTCTCCAAGGCCTCCTGCTCGGTCACGCCTTGCTCAGCAGCGTATTTGCGGACGTCTTCCGTGATCTTCATGGAGCAGAAATGCGGGCCGCACATCGAACAAAAGTGGGCACTCTTCGCACCGTCCTGCGGAAGCGTTTCATCGTGAAATTCGCGCGCGGTTTCTGGGTCGAGGCCGAGGTTGAATTGATCCTCCCAGCGAAACTCGAAGCGGGACTTCGAGAGCGCGTTGTCGCGGTATTGCGCCCCGGGATGGCCCTTCGCGAGATCGGCGGCATGCGCGGCGATTTTGTAGGCGATGACGCCATCCTTCACATCCTTCTTGTTCGGCAGGCCAAGATGCTCCTTGGGCGTCACATAGCAGAGCATCGCGCAGCCATACCAGCCGATCATGGCGGCTCCAATGCCGCTGGTGATGTGGTCGTAGCCGGGCGCGATATCCGTCGTCAACGGCCCGAGCGTGTAAAATGGAGCCTCTCCGCACCACTCGAGCTGCTTGGCCATGTTTTCCTCGATGAGGTGCATCGGCATATGACCAGGGCCTTCGTTCATGACCTGGACGCCCTTTGCCCATGCCCGGCGGGTGAGTTCGCCCTGCACTTGAAGCTCGCCGAATTGCGCCTTGTCGTTCGCGTCGGCAATCGAACCGGGACGCAGGCCATCGCCAATGCTAAAGCTCACATCATACGCCGCCATGATGTCACAGATGTCGTCCCAGTGCGTGTAGAGGAAGTTTTCCTTGTGATGGGCGAGACACCATTTCGCCATGATGCTGCCGCCGCGCGAAACGATGCCAGTCATGCGCGAGGCAGTGAGAGGCACGAAGCGCAGGAGCACGCCGGCGTGGATCGTGAAATAGTCAACGCCCTGCTCAGCCTGCTCGATCAAAGTGTCGCGGAAAATCTCCCAAGTGAGATCTTCAGCTTTGCCTCCCACCTTCTCCAGAGCCTGATAAATAGGCACTGTGCCGATCGGAACGGGCGAATTGCGGAGGATCCATTCGCGCGTGGCATGGATATTTTTTCCAGTGGAAAGATCCATCACGGTGTCGGCACCCCATTTCGTGGACCACCGCATTTTTTCGACCTCTTCCTCGATGCTTGAGGCCACAGCGCTGTTGCCGATGTTCGCATTGATTTTCACCAAAAAGTTCCGCCCGATAATCATCGGCTCAAGCTCAGGATGGTTGATATTTGCAGGAATGATCGCCCGACCTGCCGCGACTTCCTCGCGCACAAATTCTGGAGTGATCTCGGCGGGAATGCGCTGCGGGAAGCGACGGAAAATAGAAGGCGTGTATTCGCTCTCTGCGCGCTGCGCGGAGCCTGAGTGCTGCTTGTCGAGACGATTGCGCAAGATGTCGTCGGCCAAGTCACTCATCTTCGCCCGACCCATGTTTTCACGGATCGCGATGAACTCCATTTCGGGGGTGATGATGCCTTGGCGCGCATACCAGAGTTGGGAAACCGGATGCCCTGCCGAGGCGCGCAGCGGCTTGCGGCGAAGTCCTGGGAACTCCAGCAGACGGTTGCGCTCCGCTGTGCTGGCATACTCGGCGTGATTGCGCGAAAGATATCCGTTGTCCTGCGGCTTGACCTCGCGCCCCTCGTATTCCTCAACATCCTTCCGGGCCTGAATCCATGAGGATCGCAGCGCAGGCAGACCTTCTTTCACATCGCCATCAAAATCTTCATCCCCCCAAGGACCGGCCGCGTCGTAAACACGAACCGGAGCATTTTTTTCCAGCGAACCATCGAGCCGCTTGGTGTCGGAAAGCGAGATTTCGCGCATCGGCACGCGGATTTGAGGGTGGATTTCACCCTCCACATAGACACGGGTGGAATTCGGAAGCGGGTCGGAGCTACTCGGTTCAAAGGCCTCGGCGGGTGCAATCATGGTCGGTGGTTTTTCGTTTTTGGATTTCATCAGCCCTGAAACAGTTCCCACGCAAGTGGCCAGAGCACATCGAAAAACTCACAATTCGCTGCTCCCTCCGCCGGTGTGATCCGTCTCAGGTTCAAAGGGTCTTCCGGCACGATTACGCGAACCGGAACTCTCAGCCCTATCGGGCTCCCCTGCATAGAAGACATCTTTCGCCCGCCCATCACATTGGTCAATCGGGAAAACCACCCGAGGGATCAAAAAATTTCTAAAGTTTTTATTGCATTGGTGGGTGAAAATGGGTAATTGTGGGGAGCAGTGGCGAATTTTGTCATAACATCCCAAAACCTATAAATGCCGCAAGAGCCTACAGCACCGCCCTTTTACTCGGGGACTTACGAGCGCGCGATTGATGCCAAAAATCGTGCGGCGGTGCCATCGGCTTGGGTTAAAAGCGAGGGGACGGAATTTTTCGTAATCCCTCACCCTCAGGAGGGATACCTCATGGTCATGCCGCAGGAGGAATTTCACTCCACCGAGCAGCGCATTCAGGGCTCCAACGCAACGGCCCAAGAAAAACGCCAAGCGATCCGCCAATTTTTCAGCGCCGCGCACAAAGTCGCCACCGACAAGCAAGGCCGCATACTGATCCCCGACTCACACGCGGCTGCCGCAGACCTTTCCGGCGAGATTACGTTTATCGGCGCGGGACGCCGCTTCGAGTTGTGGTCGAAGGCACGCCACTCTGCCGCCTCGGCAGTGAACGATGAAATCTACAAACGCGTGGCCGTCGATATCGGCCTCTAATTTTCCGAATTCCCAACAAACAACACCTGATGAAACAAAACTAAAAATCCACAGCTGAATCCCGGAGGCCCTTTTCGGAAGAGGGTGAAACCAGGATCAACCGTGTGGATACCCAATGAAAATTCCCAGCATCCATTCCTATGCGAGATCTCGATTCCGACATTCATTTGGGAGTTTTTTCAGGAGGCCTTAATATGCCCGGCAGCACCTACCATGTGCCGGTGATGGCAAAACAGATCAAAGCCTATCTGCAACCTGGGCCTGGAATGTTGTTTTTGGACGGGACGGCCGGTGGTGGCGGACACTCAGCTTTGCTTTTGCAAGCGGGCGCGGAGGTTATTGGTCTCGATCAGGACCCCCAAGCTCTTGCCGAATGCCGCGAAAGGCTGAAAGCTTTTGAATCGAGCGCACGATTTGTGGAATCGAATTTCCGCGATGCCTGTGAAGCACTCGACAACATCGGAGAAGAACGCCTCCTGAACGGCGCGCTGTTGGATATCGGCGTCTCTTCACATCAACTCGATGAAGCCGAGCGCGGATTCTCGCTCATGCGCGAAGGCCCGCTCGACATGCGGATGAGTCCTCGCGCAGAACAATCCGCCGCAGATGTTGTGAACACGCTTCCAGCGGCTGAACTCACCCGGATTTTTCAACAATACGGCGAGGAGCAAAATGCCCGCCGCATCGCAGCGAAAATCGTCGAGGTTCGTGCCACTCACCCCTTCAAGACAACATTCGACCTCGTCAAAGCGGTGGAGAGCGTGTCCCCTCGTCGTAGCGCGAAGCACCCCGCGACAAAGATTTTTCAGGCCCTGCGTATTCATGTGAACGATGAACTCGATGCGCTGCGCCACGCCCTCCACGCCTTGCCTGAGCGTCTCGCACCGGGCGCCCGTCTGGCGATAATCACATTCCACTCTCTCGAGGACCGCATCGTGAAGGTCTTCTTCCGCGAGCACAGCCGCGAGTGGATCGACCGCCCCGAGTGGCCAAAGCCACGCCGGAACCCCGACCGCCTTTTCAAGCTTCTCACCCCCCACCCGATCGCACCAAGCGAAGGAGAAATGCAGCGAAACCCAAGATCGCGCAGCGCCAAGCTGCGTGTTGTCGAAAAAATATAGGAGTCCAACCATGAACACCGAACTGACGACACCCACTAATTCCAACCCCATCCAAATCGGAAAAATTCTCTGCGTCTCGGCCATCGTAGCCGTGCTACTCGGCGTGGGCCTTAGCTTCGTGAATATCAAAAACCAGCAATTCGCGATCGGGGAGCAAATCCGCCAGACCGAGCGCAAAATCCAGCAGGTTCGCGCTGAGAATGATGTCCTCCTTGCCAAGGTGACCGAACTCACATCCCGCCCAGCGCTGCAGGCGCGTGTGAAATCCGGCTACATCGCCGTCGTGAACATCACTGGCGACAAAATCGCGCGCCTCACACCTCCCGTGCAAGCCACAGAGGTTGGAACCCTGCGCACAGCCTTCAACGAAGTCGGCCGGCAATGAAGTTTACGGCGAACACACGCATAGGAATAGCCTGTGGCATCGCCGCCAGTGTCTTTACCGTCTTTTCGGCTCGATTGATTCATCTGCATGTTGCGAAGCATGAGGAATACGCCCTTCTTGCAGCAAAAAAACACAACACCCGACAAGTTATCCATGCCAAGCGGGGCATGATCCTCGACCGCAACGGGGAAATTCTTGCCGCAAACCTTCCTGTTCGCACCTTGGTTGCGGACGCGTCCCGGATGAAAAAGCCGGAAGCGCTCGCCGCGCTTGTCTCAAAACACCTGAGCTTGGACGAGAAGGAGGTTCTTGAGAAGTTTTCCACCGGCAAAAAATACATCGTCCTGAAACGCGAGGTTCCAGAGGAATCCGCCATGGCTCTCTTGAACGAGATGCAGAAGCAAAACCTGCGAGGTGTTTTTTCCGAGCAAGACGCCGTTCGCATCTACCCGAATGGAGAGGTTCTTGGACATATCTTGGGATTCCTCAACCACGAGGGCAAAGGCGTGCAGGGCGTCGAACTTTCGATGGAAAGCCAACTCGTCGGCAAAGATGGGTATCGATTCATCGAGCGCGATCGCGTGGGCCGTGAAATCGTGCTTTATCGCGGCCTTGAAGAGGAACCAGAGCATGGCAAAAATGTCCGCCTCACCATCGATATGGGACTCCAATCGATCTTGGAGGAGGAACTCGATGCGGCCTACAAAGACTTAAAGCCCGAAACCGCCAATGCCGTCCTCGTGGATCCAAAAACCGGGGCCGTTCTCGCGATGGCCTGCCGCCCCTGTTTCAACCCGAACGAGCCGGGCAAAGCCCAGCCAGAGCAAATGAAAAACCGGGCGATCATAGACATGGTCGAACCCGGATCGACATTCAAAATCGTGGTAGCCGCAGGCGCGCTCAATGAAGGCAAGGTCGATGAAAAGACAACCATCTTCTGTGAAAACGGACGCTTCGCCTACGGAGGTCGGATTCTCAAGGACCACCACGGCTACGGACACATGGATGTCCATGAGATTCTCGTGAAATCCTCGAACATCGGTTCCGCCAAGATGGCCCTCATGATGGGCGGGGACAAATTCTACGAGTATGTCCGCCGCTTCGGATTCGGAGAACGCCTCGGAATCGAGTTGCCAGGAGAAATCCCCGGACTCGTGCATCCCCCGACCCGCTGGGACAAACTCACCATCACCCGCATGCCGATGGGCCACTCGATTGCTGTGACTCCATTGCAAATCACGATGGGCATGGCTGTGATAGCAAATGGTGGACACCTCATGGCTCCGCGCATCGTCCAATCGGTGGAGAAGGAAAATGGCGAAGTCGTATTGAAAAAGGAACCCACCGTCATGAGGGAAGTTGTTCCAGAAAAAACAGCCCACTATGTGTCCCAGGCACTCATCGGAGTCACAGAGCCCGGTGGCACCGCCGCCTTTGCAAGGGTTAACGGCTTCCAAGTCGCTGGCAAAACCGGCACCGCGCAAAAAGTAAGCCCGCACGGAGGGTATGCCGCCGGAAAGTATGTTGTTTCTTTTGTGGGATACATGCCGGCAGAGGATCCTAAATTCGTCCTCCTCGTCATGGTGGACGACGCGAAGATCGCTTCCAACCTGAACTACGGCGGCTTGGTGGCCGCACCGATTTTTTCCCGCATAGCGGAGCGCGCCGCACGGCATCTGGATCTCACCCCGACCATGCCGCCTATTCCTCTTCAACCCGCCCCGATAGCCAGCACATCAAAGACGGAGGAGCGCAGCAACTGATCCGATGAATCTGAGAAACCTTCTTCAATCATCGGGAATCGCACCGGGTCTGGCTGACCCGGAGATCACGACACTTTGCTTCGATTCCCGACATGCCGTTCCAGGCTCGCTTTTCTTCGCACTCCCAGGAAAAAACTCGGATGGGGCCGCATATATAAAACAAGCCGCCGAGAGGGGTGCCACGGCTGCCATTTCGGAGAAGGAAATTCCGGACAGCCCTTGCCCGATTGTGGTTGTTCCAAACGCCCGGGCGGCCATGGCCGATATTGGCGGCGCATTTTTTGGACATCCCGACCAAGCGCTCAAGTGCGTGGGAGTCACAGGCACAAACGGCAAAACAACCACGACCTACCTCATCCGCCATATTTTCGAGCACGCCTCACAACGCTGCGGGCTGATTGGAACGATCAAATACATCGTCGCGGATGAGGAGCGCCCCGCCCCGCATACAACGCCCGAGTCGATTGATATACAAAAAATCCTCTCCGAAATCCGGGAGACGGGTGGACGCGCCGTGGCCATGGAAGTTTCCAGCCATGCGATCGTGCAGAACCGCGTGCGAAACATCGAATTTGATGCCGCGGCCTTTACCAACCTCACTCAGGATCACCTCGATTACCATGGGTCGATGGATGCCTACTTTGAGGCAAAAGCAGGGCTTTTCGAAGCTCTCGCAGGTCAGAAAAGCAAGAAGGGCCGGGCGATTGTGAATCTGGACGACCGCTACGGCCAGAGGCTGGTCGATCAATTTTCAAAGCGGCTAAAAATTCTCACCTTCGGCCGTAGCGTTCATGCGGAATTCCGCGCGTCTGCGGTCCGCCAGGAGATGAACGGCACCACATTCACTTTGGAGGCCAGAGGCAAAAGCTACCTCGTCAGGCTGCCGCTCATCGGCTTGTTCAATGTTTACAACGCCCTTGCCGCTATTGCGGCGACCGTGACTTGCGGCGTGGAAATGCGGGCAGCGATCAATGCGCTCGCAGCTGCTCCACAAGTCCCCGGACGCCTTGAGCGCGTTCCATCCAAGCGGAATTTCCAGGTTTTTGTGGATTACGCGCACACCGACGATGCGCTGAAAAATGTCCTGCGCACCTTGCGCGAGTTGAGTCCCTCGCACCTCATCACCGTGTGCGGATGCGGCGGAGACCGCGATCGCGCCAAACGCCCGCTCATGGCGGCAGCCGCAGCCGAACTCTCGGACCATGTGATCATCACATCGGACAACCCGCGCAGCGAAAATCCCGAGGACATACTCAAGGACATGCAGACCGGTTTGCGCGGTCGCGCCCATGAGAAGATCACCGACCGCGAAACGGCAATCCGCCGCGCCATTGAACTCGTGGGTCCGGGCGGGATTGTCCTCATAGCAGGTAAGGGACACGAAAAATTCCAAGAATTCGCCGACAGCAAGATCCCCTTCGACGATGTGGCCGTCGCGGACAGGGCAATCACGGACAAAAAAGGAGCGGAGTCTTAAAATGGACAAAACCCCTCTCCTCGAAATCGAATCCATGTCCGGAGCAAAGCTCCTCCGGGACGCTCCCGGCGTTACGATTTCAAATATCAACAAGGACACCCGCACAATCCGTCCGGGAGACCTTTACATCGGCCTGCGCGGAGAGAACTTCGATGGCAATGCCTTCGCCTCGCGGGCGATAGAAAAGGGAGCAGCCGCCGTGCTTCTGGACTCACCCGAAGAAGCTCAAAAACTCTCCGCATCGGCTCCCGTCCTCCTTGCCGAAAACAGCCTCACCGCCCTTACGAATCTGGCCGCCGCATGGCGCGCAAAACTCGATCTGAAGGTTCTGGGCATTACAGGCAGCAGCGGCAAAACTAGCACCAAGGAATTCGCTGCCGCCGTGCTGGGCAGCAAATTCAAAGTGGTCAAAACCCACGGCAACCTGAACAACCACATCGGCGTTCCACTTTCCATTCTTGCCGCAAGTGCAAGCGACAAGGCGGCGGTCTGGGAAGTCGGCATGAACCATCCGGGGGAAATCGCCCCGCTGGCAGCACTCATCAAGCCAGACTGCGCGATCATCACGAATATCGGCACAGCGCACATCGAATACATGAAGACCCGTGATGCCATTGCCTTGGAAAAAGGCATGCTGGCAGAGGCTGTGCCAGCCACCGGAAGCGTGATTCTCTCTGCGGAGGACGATAAAACCGACTCGATCGCTGCACGCTGCCGGGGAAAGGTCATCCGCACAGGCCTGAAAAACGGCAACCTCACAGCCACGGAGATTGTCCCCGCATCCACAGGGAGCACATTCACAGTGGTCCTCCACTCCGCAAACCAAACGCTCACCGCCACAGCATCCATTCCCGTTCAAGGATTGCACATGGTCCAGAATGCGCTCATGGCCATTGCGGCCGGACTGGAATTGGGCATCCCGCTGGAAGCCGCCGTGAAAGGACTCGCCCGCACAGAACTGGCTGGTGGCCGACTGGAGCAACGCGTGCACAAAGGAGTCACATTCCTCGATGACACCTACAACGCGAACCCCGATTCCATGGAAGCCGCGTTGAGCACCTTGCGCTTCACTCCCTGCATGGGTCGCCGCATTGCCGTCCTCGGTAAAATGGGGGAACTCGGCGACTATGCCGCCGAGGGATATTCGCGCGTCGGCTGCGCCACCGTGAAGTATGCCGACATCCTGGTGACCGTGGGCCAGGAAGCCCGTCACATCTCGGCAACAGCACGGGAACTTGGATTTAGCCGCATCCATGAGGTCGAAGACACCTCTGCCGCAGCCAGAATTCTCGATCAACTCGCCCGCCCCGGAGATCTCGTCCTCGTCAAAGGCAGTCGCTCTGCGCGAATGGAAACCCTTTTTCAAAAACTCCAAAACTGATGCTCTACTACCTATCCGAACTGAGTGACTGGGCCGCCAAACAAGGCATCAGCAATGACCTCCTCAAGGCACTGAATGTTTTTTCCTATATCACATTCCGGGCAATCTGCGCGGGCATCACGGCGTTTCTCATCAGTGTGATTTTTGGAAATTTTGTGATTCGCAAACTCATTTCCCTGAAGTTTGGACAACCGATCCGCACCGCAGCAGAGGTCCATAAACTCCACGAACTCCATGGATCGAAAAAAGGAACTCCGACCATGGGCGGCATCCTGCTGATTGGTTCGATTGTGATTTCAACCCTGCTCTGGGCAAAACCCGAGAATCCTTTCGTCTGGCTGGTGCTATTCAGCGCGGTTTTCCTGGGTGGCATCGGTTTTTACGACGACTGGCTGAAGGTTACGAAGAAAAGCTCGGACGGCATCAGCAGCCGCCTCAAGTTTACGCTTCAATGCCTCTTGGCCGGCATTTTCACCCTCTTTTTCCTCACAAATCCAAAACTGTCAGCGACCGCACAACAGCTCTTCATTCCATTTCTCAAGGAACCGCTTCTCCTCGGCATGGGCGTTCTCACTTTTATATTCTACCTTCTCGTCATCGTGGGCACATCAAACGCCGTGAATCTCACGGACGGGCTCGACGGGCTAGCAACCGGGTGCACCGCGACCGTGGCGGCAACCTACGCAGTGCTGGTCTATGTGGCCGGCAACATCAAAACCGCAACCTACCTTCAGGTCCCATTCGTCCCCTATGCTGGGGAGTTGGCAGTCCTCTGCGTCGCACTGCTCGGTGCCTGCCTCGGATTTCTCTGGTGGAACGCCCATCCGGCGCGCGTCTTCATGGGAGATACCGGCTCATTGGCAATCGGCGGAATGCTTGGAGCCGTTGCGATCTGCTGCAAACAAGAACTCCTGCTTGTGATTGTCGGCGGAGTTTTTGTCATGGAAGCGATGTCCGTGATTCTTCAGGTGGCGAGCTTCAAAACGACTGGCCGCCGGATTTTCAAAATGTCCCCCATTCACCACCACTTCGAACTCAGCGGGTGGAAGGAAAACACCGTCATCGTCCGTTTTTGGATTCTCTCGGTGCTCTTTGCCCTCCTCGGTCTCGCCACATTGAAACTGCGTTGAAATGATCTACAGCGGCAAAAAATCAGTTGTTCTCGGTCTCGGCCACAGTGGCGAGGCCGCAGCTGCTTTGCTGCTGGAAGAAGGCGCCGAAGTGACCATTTGCGAATCCTCGGACACTCCGAGCGTTCGTGAGAAGGCCGCTCAAATGGAGACCAAGGGCATCCGCATTCTCCTCGGCCGCGCGGCTGATGAAGATCCCTCGCTCTATGACCTCGCCGTGCTCAGCCCGGGGATCGATCCCGGAGTCCCGCTCGTGCGGAATGTGGTCACAAAAGAAATCCCGCTCATCGGGGAACTCGAACTTGCCTTTCAAGAATGCACCTGCCCGGTGGTCGCGATCACAGGCACAAACGGGAAAACCACCACAACCGAACTCACGGAAAAAATTCTTACAGGCTGCGGAGTCCGAACCATGGCCAGCGGGAATATCGGTCTTCCTTTTGCACGAGCGGTCCGCCAGAGCCATGAACTCGATGTGATGATTCTGGAGGTGAGTTCCTTCCAACTCGAAACAATCCGCACCTTCCGTCCGAAAGTAGCCGCTTGGCTGAACCTCAGTCCGAACCACCTGGACCGCTACCCGGGCGTGGAGGAATACCGCGCGGCAAAGCTCAGGATTTTCGAGAACCAAACGGCCGACGACATGATCGTGGTGAACGCATTGGCCGATCTCCCGCCGCTTCCGGCGAAGAAGATCACCTTCAGCGCGACACACCTGGAAGCAGACTTCACACTCCGGGGCCGTAAGATTTTCTTCCAAGGCAGGCATCTGCTTGATCAATCCGACACACTCCTGCCCGGCGTTCACAATGCGGAAAACATCATGGCCGCACTCGGGATGGGGCTCGGGTTGAATCTCGATCTGGACGATCTTGTTCAGGCGATAGCAGACCACACCCCGCCCGTGCATCGCTGCGAATTCGTGCGCGATCTCGAGGGAGTGCGATGGATCAACGATTCCAAGGCCACCAACCTCGATGCCATGGAGAAGGCTATTCTCTCTCAGGATCGGCCAATCATCCTCATCGCCGGTGGAAAGGACAAAGGCGTGGAATTTGACGACAACACCGACCTCGTCCGCGAAAAAGTCCGCGCTGCCGTGCTCATTGGAGAGATGAAGGACCGCATTGCCTCATCCTGGAAAGACACGGATTGCCACACGACAGGAAGCTTGGAGGAGGCCGTGAACAAGGCCCGATCGCTTGCGCAGTCCGGGGATGTCGTCCTCTTTTCCCCCGGCACTTCGTCCTACGACATGTTCCGCAACTACGGGGAGCGTGGAAACATTTTCAAAACTCTCGTTCAAAACCTCAAAAACAATCCATCCAACACACCATGATGTTCAAAAAAAACACCACTGCTCCGCGCCGTCCCGCACGGCGATTGGTTCCAAGAAAAACAATGCACGCCCGGGCGGCTTCGAGCCGTGAGGAGGTGGAGGATTATGAAAGCGAGTCGGAGCCAAGCATGAAACTCTCCCAAGCTTTCATTGTGGTTCTTGTTCTCCATGTCGTTGCCGTCGCTGGCATCTATGGGTTCAACCAACTGAAGGAGAAACCGGCACGCCCGGCCGCTGCGAAAGCAGAAACCCCCGAAGCCGCCGCTCCCGCTGCTATGACTGAAAAGAAAGCCGAGACCGTTGCAAAAGCAGAAACTCCAGCGCCTTCAAAATCGCAGGAGTCGCAGACCACCTACACCGTGGTGGCCGGTGACACGCTGAAACGCATCGCCTCGAAATTTAACACCAGCATTGAGTCACTCGAAAAAGCGAACAACCTCACCAGCACATCCATTATCAAAGTTGGACAAACGCTGGTCATTGGTTCTTCCGCAAAAGCCATCGCCGCGCCGACACAAGCCGTGGATTCGACAGCCAAGGCCGTGCCGACACCCGCAGTTGTGGCGAAAGCCCCGCCGGTCAAGCCCGCAGCCGTGCAGGAAAAAGCCGAAGCCAAGCCATTGGAAAAACCACAAACCACCGAAGAAAAAAGCTATGTCGTCGCCAAAGGAGACAATCCCTACTCGCTGGCTAAAAAATTCAACATCACCCAAGCGGCCTTGATGAAGGCAAACAACATCGACGACCCAAAGAAACTGAAAATCGGCCAGAAATTGGTCATCCCTTAAGTCCGACAAAGTTTCAGGCGGTTAAAATTTTACGTAATGCACAGAAACGCCATCTATGTCCTGACCTTGTCGGTGGCAGGCCTCATCGCCCTCGGGTTGGTGATGCTTTTCAGCACAAGCGCGTTTGCGGAAGAAAGCAAATCGGACATTTATTTCTTCGTAAAACGCCAAGGCATGTGGCTCTGCGTCGGGCTTGCTGTCGCGATGGTGGCATCCTTTGTGGACTACCATTTCTGGGTCAAATACTGGTGGGCTTTCTTTGCTGCTGCCGCACTTCTTCTGCTCCTCTGCTTCATCCCGCCTATTGGTCTGCGAATCAATGGATCCTCGCGCTGGATCAATCTCGGCTTCGGTGTCGTGCAGCCCAGCGAACTCGCCAAGATCGCCTCGATTTTCTTTCTGGCCTGGTGGTTCTCCCGGACGGATATCACCTTCTCTGCCTTCACTACCGGACTCGCTTATCCCATGGGCATCCTCAGCGTCCTCATGGGACTGATCGTTCTTGAAGTGGATATCGGCAACACAGCACTCATCGGAGGAACCGCTGTAGCCGTCCTTTTCATCGCCGGAGCTGCGCTGCGCTGGCTTGGGACACTCATATGCTGCGGACTAGGAGGCATCTTTGTCGTGGCAATGAATGTGTCGGAACGCCAAGGCCGCCTTCTCGCCTTCATGCATCCTGAAAAATACAGCCTCGGCGAGGGACTCCAACAATGGCAGGCACTCATCGCATTCGGATCCGGTGGCGTGGATGGCCTCGGACTCGGCGAGGGACGCCAAAAAATGCTCTACCTGCCCTACGCGCACACCGATTTCATTTTCCCGATGATCGGAGAGGAACTCGGTCTTTATGCAACCCTCCTGACCGTGTTAGCCTATCTGCTCATCTGCCTCTGCGGCTCTCTGGTCGCGTCGAATGCCAAGGACGATGTCGGCCGCCTCCTCGGAATCGGAGCCGTGATCATGATCACCCTTCAGGCTTGCGTGAATATCGGAGTGACCACCTCGCTTCTGCCGAACAAGGGCATGCCACTCCCATTCATCAGCTATGGCGGCTCCAACCTGGTCGTCTGCCTGTTTCTCATCGGCCTGCTTGTAAACATCCACCGCCAGGGACGACCACTCGTATCCCATTTCGCGCCCGCCCTCACGCGTCCGCACTTCGAGCCACGCATATGACCGACACAAAACCATTTCGAGCCATCATTGCCTGTGGCGGCACAGGCGGGCATCTCTTCCCCGGTCTTGCCGTTGCAGAGTCTCTCCACGATCGCGGCCACGAGGTTTTGCTTTTTGTGTCGGAAAAGGAAATCGATGCCGTCGCACTCAAGGCGCATCCGCAGTTCCGGGCTGAAAAACTGCCATCGGTCGGCATGCCGGCGATGCTTCTGTCGCCCGCCTTCATAGGCTTTGTGCGTCGCTGCTGGGATAGCTACCGCCAATGTCGCGCAATTTATCGAAAATACCGTCCGTCCGTGGTTCTTGGCATGGGGGGCTTCACATCCACCGCACCGATTCTCGCGGCGCGCATGCAAGGCCTGCCCTGCTTCATCCACGAGTCCAATGCCATTCCCGGCCGTGCCAACCGCCTGGCGGCGAGGTTTGCATCCCGCGTTCTTCTTGGCTTCGAAGATTGCCGCCAGAGGTTCCCGGGAGCTGACTGCATTGTCACTGGCACGCCGGTGCGAAAAAATCTGGGCCAACCGATGGATCGAAGCGAAGCCATGAAGGTTTTCGGTCTGGATCCCGCTCGTCCCACGCTTCTCGTGACCGGCGGCAGCCAGGGGGCGACAGGCATCAACCAGGTGCTCTTCCGCACCGCACCGCTCCTCGCGCAGTCCGGCATCCAGATCATTCACCTCACGGGCAAAAACGACGATCGACTGGCCGCCGCGAACTACCAGCGCGATGAAATCCCCCACTATGTCGCCCCATTCCATCACCGCATGGAAGAGGCCTACTCGGCGGCGGACCTGGTCATTTCACGAGCCGGAGCATCAAGCCTTAGCGAGCTGTCCCAATTCGGCCTACC
>JAPLTI010000357.1 GCA_026398285.1 Verrucomicrobiota bacterium | reverse complement strand
GCCGCAACATTATGAGATCACAAGGAGGCACGTGTTGAAATTCTTAAACCACTTCAAAAAATCGAGGCCCACAGACCCGCTTGAAATCAAGATAATCCAAGCCAGACACTCGTTTTTTGCCTTCTTATGGGACGGCAGTGACCTGGACCTGTTGTTTTACCACCGGAAGCTCCGGCGGCTTGTGGCGATTGATTTGAAGATTGGCGACTTTGAGGCAGCGGACAAAGGCCAGATGGAACTCTACCTGAACTGGCTGAAACGCCACGAAATGGAACCGGACGAAGCAGCTCCGATTGGCATGATCCTGTGCGCCGGGAAATCCGCAGAGCATGTGGAATTGCTGGAAGTGGAGAAATCCGGCATCCATGTAGCTACATACTGGACCAAGGTTTTACCGAAGAGAAAGTTGATGAATAAGCTGCACCAGGTATTGACGCAGGCAAGGCAACAACTGCCCTTGCCAAGCGAGAAGACAAACGCTCATGAGTGAGAATTTTGCAGCCAAAGTGGCAGAGACGCTGCGCACGGCCGCTCAGGCCTATGCAGCTGGCGACCAAGTGGCGCCTTGCGCGTTGCTTTGGCCTGATCCCGATCGCCTCTGGGAAAGCGGGATCGAGAGCCTCTCAAAAATCATGCCCGAGCTGTTCTGCTTGGGTGAATACGATCCAGCCAAGCGCAGCGGTCCCGCCCTATGGCTACGCTGCATCGAGGCGCGAGCGGTCGAAGGAGCGCCGGCTGCAGGAGTGGTGCCTGTTTTTTACCTGCCCGGCTTAGGCAAGGAGACACTCCGCGCCGCCGAAGACTGCCCGCAACTTCTCGCTCCACTGGTAGAGATGCAATACCGGGGCACGCTCTGGCTCCACCCTAACAGCAGGGAGTGGACGCCCTTTGCCTTCCTTGTCTCCAAGCACGGTGGACTGGGGCTGGATGTCGGAAAGGACCAATCGACGCTCGATGCCATCGCAGGCGCCCTGCCGGTTTTGATGGATCAAGCTGTGGCCCCGCTGGCAGGCCGACGGCTGGATGCGGATTTCTTTAACGAGCTTCTGGCACCCGATGCGAGCGGTCTGTTGCTGCGTTGGCTGCATGACCCCGAGGGCTTCACGAAGCGTCAAAGCGCGGCCGAGCGGAGGGCCTTCCTGCAACTCTGCAAAACCGAGTTCCAATTCGATCCCGAGAAGGAAGGCGCATTGAAAGCCGCGCGGCTTCTCACAGAGAAAAATGGAAATTGGAACAAGGTGTGGGCGCGCTTTGGCGAGGCCCCTGCGAATTACCCCGGTGTGGTCGAGTGGCTGAAAAAAGCCGCCCCGCGCGATCCCTCCGTCTTCGATACTGCCGAGGCGTGGCCGCATCTGAACGAACGCGACGAACGCCAATTGCGGGAGGCGTTGGAGGCGCTGGCCGACAGGCCGCAGGATGTCGTGATCCAAAAAGTCCTCGAACTGGAAAAACAACACGGCTGCCGCAGATCGTATGTCTGGGCCAAACTGGGCATGAGCCCGCTTGCGGAGGCTCTCGCGCAGCTCTCCGAGTTGGCGGCAATCTGCCAATCCAGCCCTGGCTCACCGGATATGGAGTCCTTTGCGGAGTTCCACGCCGGCGAAGGCTGGCGAGCGGACGCTGCCGCGCTGGCGAGCATGGCCGCCTGCACAACCGCCGAACAGGGCGCTTCAGTGCTGGGTGCCTTGCGCGCCATTTACCTTCCTTGGCTGGAGGCAAGTGCCCGGCATCTCCAGAAATTGCTTCAACAAGCTGGCGGCAAAACAACCAAACGCCACGTAATCCCTTCCTTGGCATCCGGACGCGTCGTGCTTTTTGCCGATGGGCTGCGCTTCGATATTGCCACGGCACTCCATCAAAAACTCGAAGCCGTCGGCATTTCGGGAACCTTGGATTGGGACTGGTCCACCGTGCCGTCCGTCACGGCCAGCGCAAAGCCTGCCGTGTCTCCCGTGGCGAATGCAGTGGAAGGCCATGAGAGCGGCGATGAATTTTCCACGCGACTTGCAGGCACCTCGGCGCGACTCACGCATGATCGATTCCTCCAAGCGCTCAAAGAGCAGGGCTGGCAATGTCTCGCCCGGAGGAGATGGGCGACCCGAGTGGCTCGGCTTGGACCGAGTTCGGCACACTGGACAAGCGCGGACACAACGATGGCTGGAAGCTGGCGCGGGCGGTGGAGAGCGAGTTAGCGGATTTGGCATCCCACATCGCCCGTCTTCTGGATGCGGGCTGGAACGAGGTTTTTGTTACCACGGACCACGGCTGGCTTCTCATGCCGGGAGGTCTGCCCAAGGTCGAGTTCAAAGCCTTCCTCGCTGAACACCGATGGGGGCGCTGTGCCGTGTTGAAGTCGGATGCCAGCACCGATCTTCCCGTCAACCTGTGGCACTGGAACGAATCCGTCGGCATCGCATCGCCACATGGAGTGGGCTGTTTCAAGGCCGGCGTTGAGTATTCCCACGGCGGAGTCTCCTTGCAGGAGATGGTGATTCCTCGCCTGATTGCAACGCGCAGCGGAACTCCCCGTGGAGCGTCACAGATTAAAGAAGCCAAGTGGACAGGAGCGCGCTGCCGCGTGGAAGTGGGAGGCAGTTTCTCCGGCTTGAAGGTGGATGTGCGAACCGCTCCCGGCGATGCGGCCTCCTCCCTGCTTGCCGACAAGTCGGCCCGGGATGTGTCGCCGGAAGGCAGGGTCGCGCTCTTCCTGGAGGATGATGCATCCATCGGCACATCTGCCGAAATCGTCCTGCTCGATGCCGCCGGCGCGGTAATCGACTCCATTCATTCAACCCTTGACCAGTAAAACTTATGACCGAACTCGACTCCACCGACAGTATCGCCACAAAAGCCTTCGAGGGCTATGTGGTGCGCAAAGACCTCGTTCGCCAATTCAAAGGCCAATATCCGGTTCCCACCTATGTCGCCGAATTTCTTCTGGGTCGCTACTGCGCCTCGGTGGACCCAGAGGAAATCACCGAGGGGCTGAAAATCGTGGAGCGCCAACTCGGAGAAAAGACCGTTC
>JAPLTI010000344.1 GCA_026398285.1 Verrucomicrobiota bacterium | reverse complement strand
TTTCCTATTTAAGAAGGGTTGAACAAAATGAAGGGACAAAAGTATTTTGCAAGCGTAAAAACGCCGGCGAATAAAAAATTTCAGATATGGCTGAAAAGAAAACACGCGTTTTGATAGTTGGCTCCCGGGGGCGGCTTGCAGGTTCTCTATTAAAATACTGGTCAAAATCCCACGAAGTAACCGGACTCGCTCGTCCAGCACTGGATGTTTCAGATTTAAATTCAGATTTAAATTCCTTGCCAAGGATACTCGGCGATCTGGAATTCGATGTGCTCGTGAATGGCACAGGTCTTACCCATGTAGACCGCTGTGAATCCGCTCGTGAAGAGGCCCATATCGTCAACGCCCTTGCACCAGGAGTCCTGGCGGAATGCGCTTCCCAGCGAGGCGCTAGGCTCATTCATTTCAGCACGGACTATGTTTTCGACGGGAAAAAACGTGAAGCTTACAGCGAAGAAGACACTCCCTCACCTCTTGGTTTCTATGGCACAACCAAGCTTGAAGGCGAGCAGCGTGTGCTGGAGCAGGATGCTCGCCATATGGTTGTTCGGGTTTCGTGGGTTTTCGGCCCGACCAAGCCATCATTCGCAGATTCGCTCATAGAACGCGCCATGCGAGAGGATCGCGTGGAAGCCATCGAGGATAAATTTTCCTGCCCCACATCGGCCGAAGACACAGCAAAGTGGCTCGAGTTTTTTTTTGATTCCTTGGTTGAAGGGGGGCTTTATCACGCCTGTAACAGCGGACAGTGCTCGTGGCGCGAGTATGGAGAGAAGGCGCTTGAATTTGCCAGCGAGGCCGGCTTGACGCTTCGAACAAATCAGGTGGCACCGATCAGCCTTGCAGACATGAAACAATTCATTGCACCGCGCCCCGTTTTTTCGATGCTCTCCACCCGCAAGCTCGCTGCTACGACTGGCATGACGCCCCGACACTGGCACGAAGCCTTGCGCGAATACATTTTCAAAAAATATGCACCGATTTCATCTCCGACCTGAAAACTGGGAATCCGCCACACTCGATGCGGAGGAATCCCACCATTGCCTCAACGTTCTCCGACTCGCGGAGGGAGATCGCATCACGGTTTTTGATGGAGCTGGGCGCGAAGGACAGGCGGTGATCGCATCCACTGCTGGATCGAAAGCAAAGTTGAAAATCTCCTCCACCGCGACAACTCCCCCCCCACCTTGCGCAATCACGCTCGCCCAAGCCGTGCCGAAGGGAAAAAACATGGATCTCATCGTGCAAAAGGCCGTCGAGCTCGGTGCAGCACGCATCGTCCCGCTTCTCTCGGACCGAACGGTGGTTCAAATCGACGCCGGCGAAGCCGCCAAGAAGCGCGAAAAATGGAGCGCCATCGCACTCGAGGCCTGCAAGCAATGCGGACAAAATCATCTTCCGGAAGTTGCCGATCCCGTGTCGCCAAAATCCTTCGTTGAGCGTTTAGAAAAAGGCGATCTGCATCTCATCGCTTCGCTTCAACCCGATGCGCGCCCGATTAAGACCGTCCTTGCCGAATATGGCAAAACCCCGAAACGCGTGACCATTTTTGTTGGTCCAGAAGGGGATTTCACACCAGCGGAAATCGCGCTCGCGAAGAGCCATGGCTGCCAACCCGTGACCCTCGGTCCGATCATACTCCGAACCGAAACGGCTGCGATTTACTGTCTCAGCGTGCTAGCGCACGAACTATTCAGCCAGCCCCAGGCGTAGGCGGAGGTTCGCCAAGCAGCGGAGGCAGCGGTTCAGGAGTCGACTCGGGCTCGATCAGTTTGGGGGTTGGACTCGGCTTGGCAAGAGGACGAGCCGTAGGCAATGGGCTTGAGCGAACTGGTTGAGAGGGCATCAAGAGCGGCTGTAAATAAAACCAAGCCACGGCGAGAATGACGGGCCAAAGAATCGCAACGAGCGAAACAATCAATGCCAGAGAGGCCTTTCGCGAAACAGCGCCCATTTGCAACCGCGCAAGTGCTCGCTCCTTCTCGGCAATCAATTCGACACAGGCAAGCCTCTGAGCAGACCGCTCGCGTAACGTCGGGGCGATAGTCTTTAGCCTATCGAGCGAATACTGGGAAAGACCCGCCCGGGCATTTTCAACAAGCTCAAATTCCTGATCGTCCATCGTTAAAA
>JAPLTI010000242.1 GCA_026398285.1 Verrucomicrobiota bacterium | reverse complement strand
CACGGATGGCCGGGGTGTCGATGGCGGTGCGTTCGTTGAATTTGCAGGTGATGCACCAGTCGGCTGTGAAATCGACGAAGACCGAGCGGCCCGCAGAGAGTTCTTCTTCAACCCGTGTTTTTGAAAATGGAACCCACGCGATGCGATCCATAGTTTGCAGGCCAACATGGGCGAATTTTTTCCCGAGGAAATACCATCCCCCGAGACCGAGTGTGGCCAGGATGAAGAGAAGCACTGTTGTTCGCTTGGCGCGCGATGCAAGCGGTCCGCAGAAGGAGCCGAGAAGCCAGCAGGCGAAGGCAAGACAGAGAAGAAAGGCGCAGAACCAGATCACGCCATCCGTGCCGCGTTGCCCGCCGAGGATGGAGAGGATCCAAACCAGTGTGGCAAGAAGTGGAAAAGCCATGAATTGCTTGAGGCGTTCCATCCAGACGCCGGGACGCGGCAGGAATTTCAGCCATCCGGGACTTGCGCTGAGGATGAGGTAAGGAATGGCCATGCCGAATGCCACCGCTGCAAACATGGCCAGGATGACGGCCGCTGATTGACTAAAAGCGAATCCCAGCGCGCTGCCCAGAAATGGCGCTGTGCAGGGCGTCGCCAGAAGCGTGGCGAAGACGCCTTGAAAAAAAGAACCCGCGAGGCCGCTAGTGGAGCCAGCGGATTCCATCGCATTCGAAGCCCGGCCGGGGAGAACGAATTCGAAAACACCGGCCAGGTTCAGCGCGAAGACAAACACCACGGAGCCGATGACCACATTGAACCATGGGTTTTGAAACTGAAACGCCCATGTCACCTCGGCGCCGCCCGACTTCAGGGCGATGATCACAATTGCGAGTCCGAGGAACCAAACGAAGATGCCGGCAGCGAAGGCGACCCCGTGCAGAAGAATGCTGCGTCGCGAGTCTCCAGCCTGCTTGATGAAGCCGAAGATTTTCAACGAAATCACCGACAATACGCACGGCATGAGATTCAGAATGAGCCCTCCAAGAAATCCGTAAAACAGAGCGACCCAAAGCGAGAGTGTGGATGACTGGCCAGTGGCGACAGGTTCGACGGAAGCTGTATCCGAAACAAACCACGCCCGCCGAGCCGGGCCTTCACCCGCCGACAGCACGCCAGTGAAGGGACTCGGAGCCTTGATGGTCAGCGTGTCCGGCGCCTCAAACGCGGGATGGCCCACGATTTGGTTTTTTGCAGGAAGAGGATAGAGCGAGAGCGGCGTGGCAGCGGGCGCTCCTTTGACTTGCAGCGAGAGGACATCCCCCGTTCGTTTCCAGACCAACTCAAAAGGCGGCGGCTCATTCGATGGCAGCCGGGAGCTGAATTCTTCAAAGAGCGCCGCATTTGCCGGCGCTGCCGACTTTCCAACGGGAAGTGCCAACTCCAGTTCAGCTCCGCCAGGCACACAAATCTTCTCGCACACAAGCCAAGATGCGGCAGCCCGCAGTGTAACATTTCCAGACACATCGAGCGGCGGATTGATCGTGGTGAGAAGCAACACGCGTCCGCTGTAGGCATAAACCTGAATGTCGCCCGGCTCGACCTTCGCCTCCGGCACAGGCCACTGGATCGGGCCGGCCGCAAAGCCCGGCGGAAGGCTCCATTCAATCGTAGTGGGCAGTCCAGAATCGCCGCTGTATTCCCAGTAAGTGTGCCAACCGGGCGCCATTTCCAGCAAGAGGCCAACCTGGAACGGCTGCCCTGGAACGATGGCCGTCGTGTCTGCAAGAAGACTGGCCTTCACCAGCGCCTTGCCACCGTGAAGCTGCGCTGAAACCGGCAACGCCGCAAAAAACAAAAAAGCAAGCGCCAGAGCGAGTCGGAGAACAATCATCACACTTCGTTCTAACACACCACGAGCCTCGCGCAACCAGCGCCATGCAAAACAGCCGCGAACCAAAAATTTGAACGATCGTCCAAATTTTTGGTTCAACGGGACCAGTAGAAGATTCGTTCTGCCCGGGTGCAGAACGGGGGCGGCGGTGGTGAAGGAAAGTTGGTCTGTGCCGACGCCCCTCCGAATCACACCCCGCGCGGCAGCGCGCCGACGCTGGGTCAACCTTTGCCTTGCTCGCTCCCCTGCTCGCTGCGCCCTCCGGGCCATCTGCGATGTGCTTCCTCCGCCCCGCCCGTGGCTTCGGTTGGCTTGACCCAAGACTGAACCACCTCCGCCAGCACTCCGTCCCGCACCAATGAGCAGGCTATTCGAAGACCTGCTTCCAATCGCTTTTCATGCTCACCACACGCCAGTTTCTTTTCGCCGCCTCATCCAGCGCCTTATCGAGCCGGCCGACGGTGGACTCCCGGTCATAGGCGAATTCGCGCTCCGCATCGTCGTGGTGGAGAAGGAGACCCAGGCTCGGGCCTGGGCCGGTCGTCGTCCACTGAAGCATCTCAAGGTCGCCATCCGAATTTCCAAATGCCAGCGCGGGCCTCTTCCCAATATTGCGAACAATCGCAAACGGCTTTGCCGGCCCGTTGGTGAAAAATTCGGGTTCCCCTTGCAGCACGACCTCAAAGCGCCCGTTCCGCTCTTCGAAAGCCATCTTCGCCTGCGAGCCGACGACCTGCCCAGAGGGGATTCCATAAAGTTTCCGCGAATAGACCCTGATGAATTCGGACCCTCCACCGGAGACGATATATGTCGTGAATCCCTTGGAACGCAGGTAGTCGAGGAGTTCCCTCATCGGACGGTAGACCGTCTTGGCGTAGGGTTTCTTCAAGACAGGATTCTCCGCGCGATCGAGCCAGGCTACGGCCGTGCTTGCCGAATCGCCCGAGGCTTGGTTTTCGGACACGGCCCAGACGAGTTTGGCAAAATCCCTGTGCTGGTTCTCATGCGCGAGGCCATTTCCATCAAGCCGCCCGTCCAAAACGGCGCTGAAGGGCTCTGTGTTTTTCCACCCCGGATTCGAGGGGGCCAATTCCTTGATCCGGTCGAGAGCGTGCGCGAATTGGATGTAGAGAGGCTTTTCGCAAATCAATGTTCCATCGTTGTCGAACACGGCGATCCTGTCCTCTTTCGCCAAATAATCGGGCGAGTCCTTCGAGGTCGTTCTCTCGACAAAAGCCACGATCTCCCGTTTCGCGTTGGTGTCGTTCCAAGAGGGCAGGATGTCGCAGAAGCCGGTTGCAAGCACGCCCGCGAGCAGAACAAACGCCAGGGGAAACCGGATAGGATGGGATTTCATAGATGCGGTTTGAAACGAACCTGCAGGATAAATCAAGCGGAGCGATGTGAAAAAAACGCACCGATTCTTGGAGGGTCGACCTCCGGCTTGACCCAAACCTGAACCGCCTCCGCCAACACAGCGTCCCGTGCCCATCACCCGCGCCCGTCATTAAAACCCACTCGCAGCAATATTTTTCCGACAAAAATGAAAGAAAATGAACACTGACCCCTAGTTTGATCTAAACGGATTTTATACTTTAGACAATAGTGCTTTAAACCTTCTCGGCGCGGTTGGCTTCGCGGGGTTGGCGGGCGAGGCGGAACAGGAGAAAGGCGAGCAGGGCGGCGGCTGTGATGATGAGGCCAGGCTCGGGGACGGCTATGATTTCCGTGGGAGATGAGCCAACGGCGAAGCCGCTGGAGGAAATGAGGGACTGGCCGAGATCGCTGTAGAAACTGATGCGACTGAGGTTGCCATTAAGTCCGGATGCATCGGTGAAGGAAAGTTGGTCTGTGCCGCCGCCTGGGCTTCCGCTCCATTGTGTGTTGCCGCTCCAGTTCCAGATGGAAAGGTTGTAGTTGGCCAACCCGGCGATGCTGCCAAAGACGAGCCGAACGCTGCTTGTGCCGAGGTCGATAATCGAGTCCGCAGTCAAGGTGAGGGCCCCGACATGGCCATCGTAGGTGCCGCTGAAAGCGAGTCCGGCTTTCGTATTGCCGCTGGCGAGGTTGATGCCGGTATTGGTTCCAATCGCGTCATCCGCCGTGACCAGAAAGGAACCGCCGTTATTGACGATGACTTGCGTGCTGTTGCCGACAGCACCGGCGGTGGCAGCCGTCAGCGTGCCGGAGTTAATGGTCGTATTTCCAGTGTAGGTGTTTGCTCCCGAGAGCGTGAGGTTGCCGGTGCCGTTTTTGCTAAGGGCGCCGGTGCCACTGATGTTGGAGCTCAGCGTGGAGTCGTTGGACTGGTTGAAGATGACTGTGCCGTTATTGGTGAGGTTTGTGGCCAGCGTGCCGGTCGTGCTTCCTGTGCCAATCTGCAGAGTTCCGCCGGATTCGAGATTGATGGTGCCATTGGCTCCACGAGAAAGTGTGGCTCCCACGATCACGGTGCCCGTGCCATTGATCGTGATGCTCGCTGTGCCGATCGAGCCAATGGTAAGATTGCCGCTGTTTGTCCACGTGCCGCCGATCACATTCACCATGCCGTTGCCGCTAACCAATTGCCCAACTAAGCCGTTGGAGCTCGTTACATTGCCCGTGCCATTGATCGTGATGCTCGCTATGCCGTTATAGCCAATTGTAAGATTGCCGTTGTTTGTCCATGTGCCGCTGGTCACATTCACCATGCCGTTGGAGCTAGCATATTCGCCAACCATGCCGTTGGAGCTCATCACATTGCCCGTGCCGCTGATCGCGAGGCTCCCTGTGCCGCTTCTGGCAATGGTAAGAGTGCCGTTGTTTGTCCATGTGCCGCCGATCACACTCACCATACCGTTGCCGCTAACCAATTGGCCAACTGAGCCGCCGGAACTCGTCACATTGCCCGTGCCGCTGATCGTGACGCTCGCTGTGCCGTTATTGCCAATGCGAAGACTGTTGTTTATCCATGTGCCACTGCTTACGCTCACCGTTCCGTTGTTACCAACCGCATGACCAACAAAGCTGCTGTTACTCGATACAACGCCCGTTCCATTGATCGTAAGGCTTCCAGTCCCAATGACCAGAGCGCCGTTATTTGTCCATGTGCCGTCACTTATGCTTACTGTGCCGTTGCCACCATCGCTTCTGCCAATGTAGCCGCTTTCATTCGAGAGTGTGCTACTCCCATTGATTGATAGCGAGCCGATGCCAGTATCACCAACCACCACGCTTGTGCCGTTAATTGTATTTCCTGTAAAAGTGATATCACCCCACGCGGTTTGGCTGAAAAGCCCAACCATAATGAGGCAAAGTAAGGCACCAGATAAGATCGAAAGCTGCGTTTGGATTGTGCGCGCAAGGTCCATTATCTTCATCGTGGACGAGCTCTCGAAGTTGCTCTGATTTTCCGCAACGGCTGGGGAAAGATCGCCTGTGTCTTCACGGGCGGGAAGGCCGCGCCCCTCTGGTTGGTGTGATTTAAAATTGAGCATCTTGGTGGCTGTCGTAGTTCGGTAAGCGTTGCGCCAAGCACCCCGTTGTTTTTTGAAGGGGTGGTGTAAGTGTCGTAGGCGAATGCCACGCCCATTACAGCATCTACGCGTAAGCGTTGCGCCAAGCACCCCGTTGTTTTTTGAAGGGGTGGTGTAAGTGTCGTAGGCGAATGCCACGCCCATTACAGCATCTACGCCACCTTTTTCAGCGAGAGCTTCTTTTCCGCCCACTTTTCCGGCGTGAGTTCGGCAACTTGCCAGTTGGTGGTCTCGGTGATGCGGGTGAGCACGTCGCGCAGATACTCATGCGGATCGATGGCGCGCCGCCGGCAGCTTTCGATAATCGTGTAGATCACGGCGCTGCGCTTTCCGGCTTCGGCGTCTCCGAAAAACAGCCAGTTCTTCTTGCCGATAGCCGTGGGTCGAATCGCATTTTCCACACCGTTGTTATCGATTTCGATGCGGCCGTTGGCGACATACTTGGTGAGAAGCTCCCAGTGCGAGAGGGTGTAGCTGATGGCTTTTCCAAATGTGCTCGATGGGAGATGCCTTTGGGAGGCCTCCATATTTTCCAGTGCTCTCTTGAGGCGGTTCAATATCATCGTGCTTTGACTGGTTCGCACGGCCGCTCTCAATGCAGGCCCAGCCTTGCTTTCGCGCAAGCGTGCTTCGATGCGGTAGAGATTTTGGATTTGATACAGGACCCAGTTGGCACGCAGTGGCACATGCTCCCGGGCGTCATGGAAGTGGCGCCGCGCATGGGCCCAGCATCCCACCAGTTCGATGCCTTCGCGTGTGCTGGCGAAAGCAGGATAGGCCGCATAGGCATCGCATTGCAGCACGCCACGGAAGTTCACAGGAACGATGTTTTCCAAGC